>NZ_JADBTF010000345.1:0-22991 GCF_020246295.1 Microcystis sp. M090S1
AGGCAAAAGTGGAAATAAATAATCAGTCTTTAATAACTGGATTTAGTGTAAAAACTCAAATCTGATCCCCGATAGCTGTCTGGGAGTCTCCTACTTAGGGTTGGCTGAATAAATGTGAAATATAGACGAGGTAAGGGTTTTAGATGCCTGTTTCGCTCCCACAGGTGCAAGATTTTGAGAGAATCGTGGTTCAAAACCTTGCATCTTCGGGGCGAAGCATTTCGGATAGGAAATCTACGGTTTCAGCGATAGGTTATGCCCGAATGCTTCGCCCCTACTTTTTCAGCAAACTCTAATTAATTTCTTAGGCCATAATTAAAACTCAATAACTTTAACCATAGGCGAGGATTGTCTTTTTCTAGCCAGCTTTGGGAGTTTTTTAACCATTGGGAAAACCAGGGACCGAAAAGCAGATTTTTGACTCCATCAAGGCTAAAATCGAGATAGGAACCCAACCAACGAATTAAATCCTGACTGCCGGCCATTTCTGTTATCCATAACAGTAAAGCGGGGTTTTTTCTGGCCGCTTTAATTGCTAAACGGCTAAAGGTCAACCAATCGGTTTTATCCTTAATAAAAGTTTCGGAAACCTCCGGCGGTTCGTCGGCCAATAAACCGAAAAATGTGTTTAACATGGCGTTAATTCTTTGGGGTGGTAAGGTTTTTCCCGTGGGAACCATCATTCCTTTAGAAAATAACCAAGTTACCGCCACATTACTTTGATAGGCCCGCACATTTTCTAGGTCTTTAGCTGTTAGTAAATCGTGTTTCAAGGCCAGATCCAAAAGATGGGTTAAGCGCTCTAAATTACGCACCAAAGAACCGAACCCAGTAAAAATTAAGGGTGATTGCAGGGAGGCGGCATCACCGATGGCTAAAATGCGATCAAAGGAGACAATTCGATCTTTTTTTCCTGTGCTAAAATGCCCCGGTATATAACCAAAGGTTGGTTTTTTCCAAGTTAATTTTTCTGGGTCACACTGTCGATATTCGGGCAAAATAGTAAAGAAATCTTCGTACATTTCCAACAGAGAACCGGGGTTATCGGGATGGACTTGATGATAGTGAAATAGATAGAAGGTTAATTCTCTTCCTTCCCCCGGAAATAATTCCCAAATTAATTGCCTACCTTTAGAAATATCGCCATGGGAATTTAAGACATCGCCATAGTGAGAATCCCACACCACCGGATCGAATCCTTCTACTACTGCCCCCACCGTCGGACAGACACTATCAAAGGCACGCACTCCGTTTAATTGCCAGGCAATGGCAGAAGCGGAACCCATAGCATCAATCAATAAACGACCTTTTATCTGTTGAATTTCTCCACCATGATTAAGGGTGACAGTAACACTATTAGCAGTAATATCAGCCTTAATAAATTCGGTTTGATCGAGAATTTTACCGCCATAATCCTGTATTTTTTTACCGCAGGATTGCAGCAATTTATCGGAATTAATGGCGATATTTAAAACCGTGGGAGTATGGAGAATCTCCGCCTTCAAATGGGGGGGATTATTGCCATCAAAAAACTTATTAAAGCCATCGATGTATTCTTGGAAGATTAATTCCTCGAATTCCTCGGCAGTAAATAAGCCTAAATTAATTAAACTTTGAAACTCCGATCGAGAGATATTCCATTCCCGATTCATCCGTCCGAAAGGCAGTCTTTCTACTAAGAGGACTCGATAACCTAATTTGGCCATCTGTGCCGCATGAATTGCCCCCAAGGCACCACCAATATAAATTAAGTCGTAGGTGATGGGATGATCATTTTCCTCACTGCTAGAGAAAATTACCGGCTGCGGTTGTTGGGGATTTTTGGCACTGTCGCGCCAACGTTTTTCCCACCAATACAAACGTTCTAAATCTGCCTCCCCTTGCGGCATTTTGCGGAAGTAGTGAACCGTTAGGGGATAGTCCGCTTCTAAATCTGTAAAAATTGAGTGATTTTTTTGATCGATATTTGGTATCGTGTTATGCTGCGGCGGAAAACGCTTTTGTAAAGCTCGATCGAGCTGCCGAGTCAGGGATGTTTCTTGATCATGCGATCGCTCACCCCAGCGGAAAACTTTTAAATAAGTAGTCCGTTGCAGCGTCCAGACAAAGATCGACAATTCGATCGCCTCCGATAAGCGCAATCTCACCCCGTTAGGTGTATTTGTCTTGACACCGCTTGCGGGTTGCCAATCGGATTGTAACCACTGACAAACGGCGATCGAGTCGGGAGTCGGAATTTCTCTGTAAAGTATTTCTCTCATCTTGATTTAGCTATTACACCTAAAAATCGTCTGATTACGCTAGACTACACAAAAAGTTTTTTCTGAAAAAAGTTTAAAAAACTTTACATACCTAGATTAATACACAGGCTACCCCATCTGATTATGAATTATCCCATCCCGACCACCCCCGAAGAAATTGCCGCCCTCCGACAGCGTCCCGTCGATGAGGAGATGATCGCTGCCGTGATTGCGGGAATTATTAGAATGGCCCGCGCTCAGGGTCAATCTCTCGATGATCTGACTGAAGAAATTCTCGCAGAAGACCCGATTTTAGATCAAGTGCAACGACGTTGGTTAAGTCAGCTTTTGACTAATGCTTGGCAAAATTTAGCTGAATGGGTGTAATTGAGCGATGGAATGGCTAACAATCACTCTCGCTAGTGTTTTGACCCTGTTAACTCCCGCAGGGGCAATTATCGATACGGTTTTAGCCCATACCCTTCGCTCCCAAGTCCAAAAAGTGGAACAATTAGCCGTCAGGGTCGATAATACTCCCAATTATCAGGCTCTACAAGGCAAAATCGATCGAGTTCGCATTTCTGCACGGGGAATTTATCCCCTTGCTGATGTTCGCCTTGAGAAGATCGAGCTAGAAACTGAGCCAATTAGCCTCGATTTGCGGCTATTACAGCAAAAAAACAGCAGTTTAGCCGCCGCCTTGCGCCGACCGGCTGCGGGGGCATTGCATCTTGTCCTCACGGAAACTAATGTTAATCAAGCTTTACAATCGGCAGCGGTCAAAGAACAAATTCAGATCCTGATTAATAATCTGATTCCCTCTAGGGAAGAATCGAGTAGCACAAAATATCAACTTAGTCAAGCAAATTTTAACTTTCTTAATAATAATCGAGTCGCCCTCAGCCTGCAGCTAGAGACCCAAGGACCGGACGGACCCGCAGCCAGCCTCGATCTGAGCCTAGAAGTGGGATTTAAGCTAGTGCAGGGGCGAAAAATCGAGCTTATTGACCCCACAGCCACTCTTAATGGTCGTCGCATCTCCTCGCGCCTTCTCAAGGGGTTTGCCGAGGGTATATCCACCCAGTTAGATTTAAAAAACTTCGAGAAACAAGGAATTATCGCCCGCCTTCTCCAATTGCAGATCGACGATGATAAGCTGAGTATAGCCGCCTTTGGCAGAATTGAACCTCGATCGGGGAACCCCAATTAAATTTATCGGAAGTGGGAATTATGAATTATCAATTATGAAGTGGGGTGGTGGGGAAGTGGGGAAGTGGGGAGACCACTTCGTGCGCGTTGCGGGGGGAGAATAAAAGCGTTCGACTGCTCACTTAAAACTGATAACTGCTCACTTAAAACTTAAAACTTAAAACTGATAACTGATAACTTAAAACTGATAACTGATAACTGATAACTGATAACTGATAACTGATAACTGATAACTGAATTATGCCTAGTTCTCGCTCTAGTGATAAAATCTCTTTGCCTTGGATAATTGGTATCGGCCTCGCTTTATTTACTGCTGGTGGGGCCACTGCTTGGTTTGCCGTCCATCACCTATCTTTCTCCCAGAAAAACAGCGAAAACCCGATTGAATCTTCCACTCCAGCGCCGATAAGTCAATCACCAATTGTTGAACCGGTTTCTCCCGGTTCAGTGGAGACAAGTCCGACAGCAACTCCCGCGGCTATTCCTGTTAGGGAAACTCGACAGGTTTATTGGTTAAAAGTGACTGATACGGGTAATCAATTAGTCAGCCAAGAAATTACCGTTCAAAAAGCGGATAGCCGCGAGCGAGAGTTAACAGCAGTATTGCAAACCCTATTAGCCGGTCCAAGTAATCCTCAGGATATGACTACTATTCCCCCCGGGACTAAATTACTTGATTTAAAAGTAGATAAAACGGGAATTAAGATTAATCTCTCGCGGGAGTTTGGCAATGATGATGGCCCTGATATGTTGATCGGTCGTTTGGCACAAATCATCTATACTACTACCACCGGGGATCCCAATGCCAAAGTCTGGATTCAAGTGGAAGGAAAACCCCTAGAATTACTAGGAGAAGGCCACGGTATTGAAGTTGCCCAACCGATGACTCGTAAGTTTTTTGAGGAGAATTATCAATTGTAAGTTTTCCGCGCTTTAAATTGTTGTTGCCATAGCGAATTGAGATTAACTAGGGGGATTAGTGGGGGGATAGGGAAAAAAAATCGGATAGGGAATTTTAATTCCTTCTTGCTGATAGCGTCGGTGTAGGAGTTTAATAAATTCGTGTTTAATGGTGAGGTGTTGAAAAAATTCTTCTTCTACCACCTTGAGATAAACCGTCAGCAGGATACTATAGTAATCGAATTTACGATAAAGGATCAAGGGTTGATAGTCACCGAGGTTAGGTTGCAATAACTGGGCGATTTCTTGCATGACTTCTAGGGTAACTTTTTCGACTTTTTCTAAGTCACTATCGTAACTAATGCCCACTTCCACGGGAACCAGTAGGGAGTGATCTGGTAAACTATAGTTACGGAAACTAGAAGAAATGATCTGAGCATTGGGAATGACCAAAAGATTATTGGTAATTTCTTCGATTACTGTGCATCTTAAATCCACATCTCGCACATAACCAGCTTCTCCCGTTCTCAGTTCAATATAATCTCCCGGTCTAACTTTTTTAGAAGTGATAATATTAATCCCCGACATTAAATTAGCTAGGGTATTTTGGAGAGCTAAACCGAGGGAGACACCCCCAATACCCAAGGCAGTAAGCAGGGGAGTTATAGAAATGCCAATCGAGCTTAAAATAAGCAAAAAACCGCAGCTAAAAATCAGAACTTTGGCGAGAAATTCAAATAGGGAAGTTAGGGAAGAAATGCCATCATCTCCCGTGGTATAAACTCGTAATATTTCCACGGATAATTGAGCAACAACCCAAGTAGCCGAAGCTAAAAAAGCTACTAGCAGAAATTTTTTGCTCAGGAGAATAAGGGAGGGAAAGAGGGGAAGATTAGGAAGGGAGAGGGCAATATTTAAACCCAAAAGTCCGAACCAAAGTATGCTTAATCCACGAAGGGAACGTAAAACCCCTTCCGAGAAACGCAGGTTTTTTTCTCTGGCAATCGATAAAAGTTGACTGACAACGCGCTGTTCTACGAGCCATCCCAACAGCAGGAAACTGAGGATGATGGTGATAGGTAAGATAATATAGGGCCAATCTTCCAGTCTGGTTAATAGGTTCATTGCTAGAGGGTTAGAAAAAGATGCACTTTTGTCTTATATTATTCCCCATTTCTCTATCTCTAGCAGCGGCGGTGGAATTTTGGGGCAAAAAGTTGCAAAATGTAAAGAGAAACTCATCTTTCCTTCGGCAGCTTGCGTGAATAGTCAGTTAGTTAAACCAAAATTCGGGCTTTATCGATTCTTAATGGTTATAATCGTGGTTTTGTTCCTGATTAGCACCTTTTTAATCACCTTTCATCTGGCTAAGATGTCGGATCCCTACATTAAAGAGGTGTTATCCCTACAAGGTAATGTCAGTCGCGGTTACGAAATCTTTCAGATTAACTGTGCTGCTTGTCACGGCCAGTTTGCTGATGGCATCGTCGGACCGAGTTTAGAGGACGTTTCCCATCGCAAATCGAGAATTAGTCTGATTGAACAGGTAATTAGCGGTAAAACCCCCCCAATGCCGAAATTTCAGCCCGATTCTCAAGCTATGGCCGATTTATTGGTTTATTTAGAAAATCTTTCAAAAAACTGACTCTTGGCTGACATTGATGGTAAGCTAAGACCCATTGAAACTGGGTGGGGAAGTGGGGAATGGGGGATGGGGGAATGGGGGAATGGGGAATTTCAACTAAAACCCCAACACCCCCCCAACGCGCACGCAGTGACCACCCCAAAACCCAACCCCTGAGCGACTGATAAATTTTACTTATATAGAAAAATTTTGCTTGTATTTGGGTACGCTAGTAGAGACACTTAACGATAAATACTTATGTCTTGGCATTCCCAAGTTGAACCGGCAATTATCCAAGGGGATTTCTGGCAAGTTAGCCAGTTTTACGAAGAACTGATAGAAAGAGAACCCCTAGAAATTAGTCATTATTGGTATTTAGGATTAGCCTATCTTTTAGAAGCTAGGGAAGAAGAAGCACAAACTACTTGGTTATTCGTCCTCAGTCAAGGGGATGAAGGGGAAATGACTGCGTGGACAGCAGATTTAGTCAATATTTTGGATGGGGAAGCGCGAAGACAATTAGAGTTAGGCAATTTAGAAACCAGTTGGTTAATTCGAGGACATATTCGCGAGATTAGTCCCGATAATATTGATAATTTACTGCGGTTTATTTTATTAGCAATTAATTTGAATTATTTTGAAAAAGAGCAGTTAAAAACTTGGTTATTTGTTGATGTGTTAAAAATCAATGATTTCCAGAGTCTAGAATCAAGTTTATTAGCAGAAGTTTTAGAAAAATTTCTCGATTCTCAGATACCAGAAACCGTCCCCTACTTAGAGGCAATATTTCAATCTAACTGTCAGCGACAAACTTTTATCAAAGTAGTAGAAGCTAAAGTAACTTCTCTAGCCATGAATAATAAACCATTGGCTATTGATATTATTAATACTTGTTTAGCAGTAGAACCAGAGCAAATTTATCTGTTAGCTGAACTTTATCAATGTTATTTTGATAATCGAGATTTTGCCGATGCTATCCAAGTAGCTAATCAATTAAAAACAAGTTGTCAAGGGTTGCCTTCTCAAGCTGTAGCTGATTTTCTTGCTCTTTATGTAAAATTATTTAGTGGTAATTGGGTCGATATTAAGGCAGATGTTGAAGAATATACAGAATCCTTGCAAAAAAGTATCACTAATCGAGAATGTCCCAGATTATTGAATAAACCATGCCTATCAATTGTATCCCCTCTAGTTTACCTAGAAGATAACCCACGAAAAAACCGTTATATTAATAATTGTGTTGGTCAACTTTTTCAGGAATATGTTCGTAATAAGTCTAACTGTAATTCTCTGCACAAATCGACTATCAAAGACAGCAATAAAGTTCTAAAAATTGGCTATATTGCCCATACTTTATATAATCATTCTATCGGATTAATCTCTAGATGGTTAATGAAGTATCATGACTATAATGAGTTTCATGTCTCTTTATACTTAGTATCTCAACAAGAAGATTATATCACTGAAAATTTTTTTAAAAATCAGGTAAATGCTTGCTATAACTTACCGATTGATCCTCAAATGATTGCTGAAAAAATTAGTGAAGATAATATTGATATTTTGGTAGATTTAGACAGTATCACTAATAACACAACTTGCCAAGTCATGGCACTAAAACCCGCACCAGTACAAGTGACTTGGTTAGGTTTTGATGCGTCAGGAATTCCTGCAATTGATTACTATCTTGCTGATAATTACGTTTTACCAGCAGATGCACAGGAATATTACCGAGAAAAAATTTGGCGCTTACCTAATTCCTATATTTGTGTGGATGGTGTCGAGGTTGCTTACCCCTCTCTCCGAAGAGATGATTTAGGGATTCCAGAGGATGCAATTAATTACTTAACCGTACAAACGGGGGTTAAACGTAACCCTGAAACTATTCGACTTCAGCTACAAGTTTTAAAGGCAGTTCCTCATAGTTATTTGAGTATTCAGGGGTTAAGTGATGCTAAATCAGTGGAAAAATTATTTTTCAAAGTTGCCGAGGAAGAAGGAATTAATTATGAGAGATTAAAAATCTTACCCCTCTATCCCACAGGAATTTATCGAGCAAATTTAAGGATAGCTGATGTGGTTTTAGATACCTATCCTTTTACGGGAGGAATGACGACTTTAGATGTGCTGTGGATGGGGATTCCTTTAGTTACAAAAGTTGGTCAACAATGGTCATCGAGAAATAGTTATACTTTAATGGTTAATGCGGGAATTAGTGAGGGTATTGCTTGGAGTGATGAGGAGTATATCGACTGGGGGATTAAGTTAGGTAAGGATGAACAATTGAGACGCAAAGTTATCGCTAAATTAGATGAATCTAGACAAACTTCACCGATTTGGAATGCACGTCAGTTTACTAAAGATGTGGAAAATGCCTATCGTCAAATGTGGCAAATCTATTGTGAAAGTTAATCAGGGAGAATTAAACCATGTCTTGGCAAAATGAAGTAAAAACCGCTTTAGAAAACAATCAATACGATATTGTTAGTCAGTTTTACGAAGAACTGATAGAAAAAGAACCCCTAGAAATTAGTCATTATTGGTATCTAGGATTAGCCTATCTTTTGCAGGCAAAAGAAGAAGAAGCACAAACTACTTGGTTATTGGTTTTCACTCAAGGAGAGGAACAGGAGGTGATGCTGTGGACAGCAGATTTAGTCAATATTTTGGATGGGGAAGCGCGAAGACAAGTTAAGCTAAAAAATTGGCAATTAAGCTGGGTAATTCGTCAGCATATCTACCAGATAAATCCAGATAAACTAGAAAATTTATTATATCTAGTCCTGTTAGAAATTAAGCTAGAATATTTTTATCCCCAAAAACTTAAAGATTGGCAAATAGTTGATTTAATTAGTTCGGACAAGTTAACAACTTTCGATATAAATTTACTCCTAGACACAATCTATAGACTTCTAGATTGGCCAGCGCAAGAAGTTCTGGACATTATCATAACCCTTTTAAAAATAGAGTCACAACAATCGGCAATATTGGAAATTATCGAACAACATATTGAAAAAATTTATTATACCGATAAAACTAATGCTGTTATTTTGACTCTTAGCTGCCTAGATATTATACCCGATCGCTTACTACTTTTGCATAAAATTCATCAATACTATATCGAGACTGGTAACTTTGAGTTGGCCTTGGAAACTGCCAATAAAATCAGGAATTTATCCAATGATAAAGTATCAAAACTGGATAGTATTTATCTGCTGCTCTATACGGAACTTTTAGCAGGTAATTGGTTAAATATTGGCAATAAAGCTCAGGAATATTATCAAGCAATTCAAAATAATTTAGAACGGTGTCAATGTCCCATGAGAAATCAAGCTGAGGTTATTTCTATTACTTCTCCCTTAGCTTATTTAAAAGATGACTTAGTAGGCAATCGCTGGTTAACTAATCAGTTAGCTAAACTATTTCAAGAGGCAGTTAGAAAAAGATTTAATCAAGTTACTATCGAGTCTCAGAAACCTAAAGATGTCAATAAAAAACTAAACATTGGCTATATTGCCCATACTTTACGGCGACATTCCGTCGGGTTTTTAAGTCGCTGGTTAATTCATTATCATCAACGAGATAACTTTAATATTCATCTCTACCTAGTCAATCAAGTCGAGGACGATATTACGGAACAATGGTTTAAAAATAAGGTGGATAAGTATGATAATTTACCAGCAAATCCCCAAATTATTGCTGAACAAATTAATCAAGATAACATCGATATTTTAGTAGATTTAGATAGTATAACTAAGGATACCACCTGTGGAGTTATGGCAATTAAACCTGCACCGATTCAAATAACATGGTTAGGATTAGATGCCACGGGAATACCTGCTATTGATTACTTCCTTGTAGATAATTTAGTTTTAGAAAAAAATGCTCAGGAGTTTTATCAAGAGAAGCTTTGGCGCTTACCTAATTGTTATCTTGCCGTGGATGGATTTGAAATCGGGACACCAACTCTAACCCGAGAGGATTTAAACATACCAGCAGACGCAGTTACTTATTTAACTTTGCAAGTGGGATTAAAAAGAAATCCTGCCACAATTCGCTTACAAATGCAGATTATTAAAGCAGTACCTAACAGTTATTTATTAATCAAAGGTGCGGGAAGTGAAAAGCTAATCAAAGATTTATTTATCAGCATTGCTAAAGAGGAAGGAATCGATGAAAATAGATTGCGCTTTCTCTCAGGAGTTGCTACGGAGGAAATTCATCGCGCTAATCTCCAAATTGCCGATGTGGTACTCGATACCTATCCCTACAGTGGTGCAACCACTACTCTAGAAACTCTTTGGATGGGTATTCCTGTAGTGACAAAAGTTGGTCAACAATGGGCCAGTCGTAACAGTTATACTTTTATGACTTATGCGGGAATTAGCGAGGGTATTGCTTGGAGTGATGAGGAGTATATCGATTGGGGAATAAAATTAGGAATGGATGAGGAATTAAGAAAAAAAATAGCCATGCAATTGCAAGCTTCTCGTCAAACAGCACAGATTTGGAATGCACGTCAGTTTACTAAAGATGTGGAAAGCTCCTATCGTCAAATGTGGCAAATCTATTGTGAAAGTTAATTAAGGAGAGAATTAAATCATGTCTTGGCAAAATGAAGTAAAAACCGCTTTAGAAAACAATCAATACGATATTGTTAGTCAGTTTTACGAAGAACTGATAGAAAGAGAACCCCTAGAAATTAGTTATTATTGGTATTTAGGATTATCCTATCTTTTGCAGGCAAAAGAAGAAGAAGCACAAGCTACTTGGTTATTTGTTTTCACTCAAGGAGAAGAACAGGAAACTGATTCATGGCTGCTAGAATTAAGCAATATTTTAGCAGCCGAAGCTAACCGACAATTAGAGTTAGAAAATCTAGAAATCACTTGGTTAATTCGTAAACATCTACAGGAAATTAATCCCAGTTATCTCGATAATTTACTGCATTTAACTCTCGTTGAAATTAAATTAAATAGATTTCATCCTCAACAACTGCAAGAATGGCAAATACTAGAATTAATTACTCAGGGTTCAGTTAACTCTCAATTATTGGAACGGGTAGTAATTGCCGTCATACCTTATGCTCATGAATATACCATAGAATTAGTTCGGTTAAGTTTACCCTATCTTGACAATTCTCTAGAATTACTTAATCACGTCATCACTGTTACCCGACGCTTTGCTTTTGAGAAATATCAACCTATTTATTCCGTTGACTTAGCGGAAGCTTTTCTTCCCCTTTATCCCGAAAATTTGTACTTAGAAGTTAATTTATTTTGGTTTTATATCTCTTTACCTGACTATGAAAAAGCCATCAATTTAGTCAATAAGTTGAAAGACAAAAGTCAAACAATTGATTTAAAAATGTTTAGTCAATCTCTTCTCTTTAATGGTTCTTTACGAGCCTCAAAATGGAATGACATTTCTAGTATTTGTCAAGAGTATAAACACTTAATTAAAAAATTTATAGAAAAAAAGCCCCAAGATATACATCCCTTAGTTCGGGAAGCTTTACTAACAGTTATGAACCCGATTTCTTACTATGAAGATAACCCGAAAGAGAATCGACCGCTTTTAAATCAGATTAGTATTTTTTTCCAAGAAACCTACAAAGAAATGCTGGGTTTTCAGGAGGAAGGTTTTGACAAATCCAGAGAATATAATCCCGATAAAAAACTGAAAATTGGTTACATGTCCCAAACCTTAAAACGTCATCCCGTCGGTTTATTGAGTCGTTGGACTATCAATTATCACAATCGTGAGCAGTTTGATATTCACCTTTATATGGTGAGTCAACCCGTGGATGAAATAACTAAAAAATGGTTTTCTAATCCCGCAGATAAAATCTATCATGCTACTGCTGATTCCCTAGCAACCTACCGCAAAATCAAAGAAGATAACATCGATATTCTTGTGGATTTAGATAGTGGTACCGGACCAATGGTTGTCCAAGTTATTGCCTTAAAACCTGCTCCTATTCAAGTTAACTGGTTAGGTTTTGATGGTTCCGGTTTACCCGCAGTAGATTATCTTTTAGCGGATCCTTATGTACTACCAGAAAATGCCCAAGAATATTATCAAGAAAAAATCTGGCGTTTACCTGATGCTTTTGTCGCTGTGGATGGTTTTGAAATAGCCGTTCCTACCCTGCGAAGAGAAGATTTAGATATTAATAACGATGCGGTTATTTATCTAAGTTCTCAAACAGCAATTAAGCGGAATCCTGCGATGATTCGCTTACAAATGCAAATCCTCAAATCCGTAGCTAATAGTTATTTCCTGATTCAAGGAGTTGCTGATGATAATTCTCTCCTAGATTTATTCTGTCAAATTGCCGCAGAAGTTGGGGTAGAAACTAATCGAATTAAGATGCTTCCTCTCTATCAGACGGAAACCTACAGGGCAAATTTAGCCATCGCTGATGTGGTTTTGGACACCTATCCCTTTAATGGTGGTACAACCACCTTAGAAACCCTCTGGATGGGAATTCCTCTGGTGGTTAAGGTGGGGCAACAATGGTCATCACGCAACGGTTATACTTTAATGATGAATGCGGGAATAACTGAGGGTATATCTTGGAGTGATGAGGAATATGTGCAGTGGGGAATTAAGTTAGGATTGGATAAAAATTTAAGAGAAGAAGTCCGTTGGAAACTCCGAAAGTCTCGTCATACATCTCCCCTCTGGAATGCCAAACAATTTACCAGAGATTTAGAAACTGCTTATCGGCAAATGTGGAATATTTATTGTCAATCTTAGCGGATAAAAACTATGCAATGGCATCAAGACATACAAACCCATTTAAACGACAACAATTATCAACTGGTGGTGCAGTTTTATGAACAATTAATTGAAAACAATTCTCTGGTAATTGAGGATTATTTTTATCTAGGATTAGCCTATCTTTTACAAGATAGAGAAGAAGACGCACAAGCTACTTGGTTACTGGTGTTGAGTCAAGCAGCCGAATCAGAATTATCGGGGTGGATAGAAACTTTAACTCAAATCTTAGATGCAGAGGCAACCAGACAAGAAAATTCCCAAAGACTAGAGACAAGTTATCTAATTCGATGGCAGCTACAAAATCTTAATCCTAGTTTTTTAAATAATCTCCTGCATCTGATGGAATTAGAAATACAATTCCAAACATTTGCTATGGAAAAGTGCAATGATTGGTGTGTATTTGAACTGTTAGAGAATACAGCTACAGCAGCAATTAATCTTGATTTACTGCTGCGAGTGACGGAAAAAGTTTTAATCTACCCCTGTACTGATACCATCTACTTTTTAGAATTAGCAGCCTTACATATCAATAATCCAGAAATAATTGCGGCCAAAGTTATCTCAGCAATTGTAAATTATGGTTATCAACAAAAGCAAAGTGGATTTGCCATTAATTTAGTAGAACTTTGTTTGCGCTTTCTACCAGATAATTTATACCTACAAAATAGTTTGTTTAATCTTTACAAAACCACCACTGTTGACTATAAAAAAGCTCTAGAAATTGCCGATAATTTTTATAAAAATTGCCAGACAACTACTGAAAAGCTGTTCGGAATTTCTCTGGTAATTGGTATTTTACAAGCTAAGGGAGACTGGGGAAATTTACCTAAATTTATCGATGAATTAACACAACTAATCGAGCGACAAATTAATGCCGAACAATTTAATGCACGTCCCTTTATTATCGACTCTATTTTAGGAGTTAGTAGCTGTCTTCCCTACTATCAAGATAATCCGAAAATTAATCGCTATTTACAAAGTAAACTAGCGGAAATTTTTCAAGCAGATGTAAGAACACGCTATAACTATATTGCTCCTGTTTATTCTCCAAAATCTCCAGCAAGAAAAATAAAAATTGGTTATATTGCCTATACTCTCCGTCGCCATTCTGTGGGTTGGTTAAGTCGCTGGTTATTTCACTATCATAATCGAGATAAATTTGAAATTTACACCTATTTTGTCAACCAAGCAGCGGACGAAATTACTGAAAAATGGTTTAAAAATAACTCAGATTATAGCTATAACTTGCCAGCAAAAATTGAACAAATAACTGCCCAAATTCGTCAAGACAAATTAGATATTTTAGTGGATCTTGATAGCTTAACCAATAATACCACTTATCTAGTAATGGCCTTAAAACCAGCACCGATACAGGTAACTTGGTTAGGATTAGATGCGTCGGGAATCCCTGCGATTGATTATTTTATCGCCGATAACTACGTTTTACCCGAAAATGGTCAAGAAATCTATTCAGAACAAATCATCCGACTTCCTAACTCTTATTTATCTGTAGATGGTTTTGAAGTGGGTGTTCCTACTAGGAGAAGAACTGATTTAAATATTCCCGATGATGCTATTATTTATCTGACCGTGCAATCGGGATTAAAACGCACCTTAAACATGATTTATCTGCAATTGCAGATTCTCCAACAGGTTCCTAATAGCTATCTTTTAATCAAAGGTTTTGCCGACCAAGAAACCATTCGAGAATTATTTCTCAAAAGTGCCGACGAATTGGGAATTAGTCAAGATAGATTAAGATTTTTGCCCAATGATTTCAATGAGGAAACCCATCGCGCTAATCTAGGAATTGCTGATATAGTTCTCGATACCTATCCCTATAATGGTGCTACCACAACCTTAGAAACCCTCTGGATGGGGATTCCTTTAGTCACTAGGGTTGGTGAACAATTTGCGGCCCGCAATAGCTATACTTTTATGAAAAATGCTGGCATTAGTCAGGGTATAGCTTGGAGTGATGAGGAATATGTGCAGTGGGGAATTAAGTTAGGATTGGATAAAAATTTGAGGGAAGAAGTCCGTTATCAATTACGTCAATCTCGTCATACATCTCCCCTCTGGAATGCCAAACAATTTACCAGAGATTTAGAAACTGCTTATCAACAAATGTGGAATATTTAGGGTGCATCTCATTTTTGTCAATCTACTAAGTTGGGATTTTTAAGGGAAAACTCTCTTTTAAAATTGGGCTTTACTTCCGATTTTATTACTCAATCCAGGCTTTTGGGGGGTAGAACCCCCCAAACCCCGGAGCGCATTAGCTTTTCGGTGGGCTGCTTACAGGCAGTTACTAATACATTTGTACGCATTTGAGAGTGACTGATAATTGCTGATTGTCGGTATTTTTGCAAATGTGAGATGCAGCCTTCCTACCTTCTCCCCACACCCCACACCCCACACCCCACACCCCGCTCCCCTGGTGTTAGGCCCAGAGAAACCCTAATAGCTAAAGAAACTGCGCGATTAGATACCAAAGTCCTTCACAGATAGAAGATAATCAATATTTATCAGTATTGGAAGCCTTCAGCATGGTTCATTTAACGCCCAATCCTAGCTATAGTTTAAGTCTCAAGATAGAAATCCCCAATCAAGCGGGAACCTTCGCTTCTGTCCTCAATGCGATCGCCGATGTCGGGGGTAATTTAGGGCAAATTTCTCTGATCGAACGCAATTTAAAGATTAGCACCCGCGAGGTGATGGTTGATGCCGCTAGTACCGACCAAGCGGAACAGATTATCGCCGCGGTTAAAGCTCTACCGGATGTTAAACTCCTGAAAGTTTCCGATCGCACCTTCGATCTCCATCGTCGGGGTAAAATCTCCATTGAGAGTCGTATTCCCCTCACCTCCCAAGATGACCTGGCCATGGCCTACACCCCCGGAGTTGGTCGCATCTGCACCGCTATCGCCCACGACCCCGAACAAGTGTACTCATTGACCATCAAGGGCAACACCGTCGCTGTAGTTACCGATGGTAGCGCGGTATTAGGATTAGGAAATCTCGGGCCGGAGGCTGCCCTACCAGTAATGGAAGGGAAGGCAATGTTATTCAAGGAATTCGCCGGAATTGACGCTTTTCCCATCTGTTTAGCCACCCAAGACCCCGAAGAAATCATCGCAACCGTCAAAAGAATCGCCCCGGTTTTTGGGGGTATTAACCTAGAGGATATCGGCGCTCCACGCTGTTTTGAAATCGAGAAACGTCTGCGAGCGGAATTAAATATTCCCGTTTTCCACGATGATCAACACGGTACAGCGATCGTTTCCCTGGCTGCCCTGATTAATGCCCTCAAATTTGTCAAAAAATCGCTTGATACAGTCAAAATCGTCATTAATGGTGCGGGTGCAGCGGGAATCGCCATCGCTACCCTCTTTAAAACCGCAGGAGCTACAGATATAACCCTCTGTGATTCCCTTGGCATCCTCTCCCAAAAACGGGACGATTTAACCCCAGAAAAACAAGCTTGGGCCGTGGCCGCCACTGGTAAGCTAGGGGATGCTCTTAAAGGCGCTGATGTCTTCTTGGGGGTGAGCGTACCGGGGGTATTGACTCCCGAAATGGTCAAGGGAATGGCTAAAGATGCGATCGTCTTTGCCATGGCTAATCCGATTCCCGAAATTCAACCGGAATTAATCAATGATTTAGTGGCCGTGGTGGCTACCGGACGCAGCGATTATCCCAATCAGATTAATAATGTTCTCGCTTTCCCCGGATTATTTCGCGGGGCCCTGGACTGTCGCGCTAGGGCAATCACCGATAATATGTATCTGGAAGCGGCCAAAGCGATCGCTTCTCTGATCACTCCTGCTAATCTTGATCGAGAGAATATTATTCCCTCGGTTTTTGATAGTCGTGTAGTTACGGCTGTGGCCGCCGCCGTTCAACACGCTGCTCGTCAAGATGGAGTGGCCGGGGAATAATGTAATTATGGTGCAGGAGGGTAAGTAAACCGTGAAACCGATCGATGATATTCCCGAAGCTTTGCGGGACAACCAGTACAGAAAAACTACTAATCCTAATGGTCTCATAGCGATCGCCAGCGGTTTACTTGCTCTGGTGGGAACCGGCCTAATTGCCATAGCAGTCTTGAATCGTCCCCCTGCTTCCGTAAAAAAACCGGTTATTAACCCATCCCCCCCCATTAAAGCCACTCCTGGCCCGATTGAGAACATTCTAGGTCATTTACCCTATCAAGAGGCTCCGGAGACGGAATTAGCCCCTATTACTGGGGATGGTGCTATGCGTTTAAGGAAACCGGCAGCCAAGGCTTTTATCGAGATGCAGAGTGACGCGAGAAGGTCGGGGGTGATTTTAATGCCGATTTCCGCATTTCGATCGAAAGCAACCCAAGAAAAGCTCTTTTTTGAAGTTAAAAAACAACGCAATCAGCAAACCCGCAAACGAGCAGAAGTGAGCGCACCTCCGGGTTACAGCGAACATCATACCGGTTATGCGATCGATATTGGCGATGGTCGCGCTCCCGCCACAAATTTAAGTAGCAGTTTTGCTAATACTGCCGCTTTTCGTTGGTTGCAAAATAACGCTGCCCAGTATAGTTTCGAGTTATCTTTCCCTGAAAATAATCCCCAGGGTATTAATTATGAACCCTGGCACTGGCGTTTTGTCGGGGATAGTCACAGTTTAGAAACTTTTTATAAGGCCCAACAATTAGGAAAACAAAAATAAGATAACCTTATCGGCAATTGCCTCCAGCATTCGGACAATAACCTATCGCTGAAACCAGAGATTTTCTATCCGAATGCTTCACCCGTACTTTTTCAACTTTTTAGAAAAGCCAACAATTAGGAAAACAAAAATAGGATAACCTTATCGGCGATCAATGGCATTTTCTGGAATTAATTACTAAAATAGGATTATATTGTATTGTGAGTGTTTCTAATATGTCCAAGCCGGTAGAATACTTAACAAATGAGCAAGGGGAACGAGTTGGGGTTTTATTAGACTGGAACACCTATTCTCGATTTGCCAATTCATTAGGACTCGATGAAGATTGTTTGATTGGTTTGAGTGTGGATGAATTAAAAGCGCTGGCAAGTTGTCAATTGTCCCTAGTAGAGCAAACCCGTTTAGATGATTTAGTGACGAGAAATGCAGAATCTTTACTCTGCGCTGATGAAGTAGCTGAGTTAGATGAGTTGTTGGCAAAAACAGATCAATTAACAATTCTTAAAACTCGTGCCAGATATACGCTAAAGTGCTTGGAACAAGGTACGACAGCAGCGTGAGTGTTTATATTCGGATGGGGTTTTCCCGGTCTGACAGGAGAGAGGGATGCAGAAACTCCGATTCTATCTTGTAAGTCATGACCAAATCTTCTTAGCCTACAATTAAAAATAAGCAAGGTAGGGTTGATTCATAGTAGGGTTGATTCATGAATCAGCCCTACCCCTGCTAGGGGTTGGGGGGTTGCCTTTTTCCTCGTCTCAACAGGTAATTTAAATACTTGACAGCATCAATGATTGACTGGACTCCCTATCTCAAATCAATCTCGGACTCGGAAAAGTACGCCCAGTGGGAGACATTTTACACCCTCACGGACGTAGAGGGAAAAACACGCCCAGCGAAAACTGCACCTTTGCTAAGGGATTTGTGGGTACAGACGATTGAAAAAGAACCACAAAACCCACAAGAAAGACCAGAAAGACCAGAAAAAACCGAAAGATTCACGGTTTTAGATGGTTTACGCAAGTATGCAACTAATCACGTTCTTTTAAAAGGTCGTCCCGGTTCAGGAAAATCGACCGCTTTAGCCAGATTATTATTAGAAGAATCCGTAGAAGCCCAAAGCTTGCGCCTAAATCAACAAAATCAAGCTAAAATCATTCAAATTCCCATTCTCATCGAATTACGCTTGTATGAAACCTCAATTCTTGATTTAATTTTACAATTCCTGAAACGCCATAAATTAATTATTGATAGTAATACCCTAGAAAGTTGGCTGTTAGAAAATCATAATTTTAGACCATTATTATTATTTGATGGTATCAATGAATTGCCCTCGGAAGCTGCGCGACAGAATTTAAAAAACTTTCGCCAGCAGTATGCAGAAATTTCGATGATTTTCACGACAAGGGATTTAGGCAGCGACGACTTAGATATTGAAAAAAAGCTGGAAATGCTTCCCCTGACTGAACCACAGATGCGGGATTTTGTCAAGACCTATTTGCCCGAAAAAGGCGAAGAAATGCTTAAACAGTTGGGAAATCGTCTCAAGGAATTGGCAGAAACTCCTCTACTTTTGTGGATGCTTTGTTCAGTTTTTGATAATAATGAAAACAAAATTCCTGCTAATTTAGGCTTAGTTTTCCAGATTTTTACAGGAATTTATGACAAGAAATTAAAAGCAGATGTTTCTACTTACCAAGAATCCCGGGATTGGTGGCGAGAATTGCTGCAAGTGTTAGCTTGGAAAATGACCCAAGGGGAGTCAAAAACCGAGATTCAGGTGGCTATTTCCCGAACAGAAGCAGAGGAAGAATTAAGCAAATTTATCAAAAATAAAGGATTCCCAGAATATTACAGTAAGCAGTGGTTAAAGGATTTACTGAAATATCATCTAATTCACCTAGAAGGTAATGATAAAATTGCTTTTCGCCATCAACTGATTCAAGAATATTACACGGCTGAGGAATTAAAGAAAAAGTTACCCCATCTCAGGGATGAGCAGTTACAGTGGGACTATTTGAATTATCTCAAATGGACGGAACCTATGGCGTTGCTGTTGGGGTTATTGGATAATGAAACCCAAGCAAAACGGGTGGTTAAATTAGGGTTAGAGATTGATTTAAAATTAGGAGCGAGGTTAGCAGGAGAAGTCAACTTTAAGTTTCAAAAGCAGACAGTGGGGTTAGTGCTTGGGTTGGATGTGCCGAAACGGTTTAAGGTGGAGTTATTGGGATTAACAAAGTCTAATCAAGTTGTTAATGAGTTAAGTCAAGCTTTAGAAGACTCTGATTGGGGTGTTCGTAGGAACGCAGCCTCCGTTTTAGGTAAGATTGGCACAGAAACAGCCATTGCGGAGTTACTCAAGGCTTTAGAAGACTCTAATAGCGATGTTCGTAGGCGCGCAGCCTTAGCTTTGGGTAAAATTGGCTCGGAAACAGCGATTATGGGGTTACTCAAAGCTTTAGAAGACTCTGATGAGTATGTTCGTAGGAACGCAGCCTTCGCTTTGGGTAAGATTGGCACAGAAACAGCCATTGCGGGGTTACTCAAGGCTTTAAAAGATTCTGATGAGTCTGTTCGTGGGAACGCAGCCTTCGCTTTGGCTAAGATTGGCTCGGAAACAGCCATTGCGGAGTTACTCAAGGCTTTAGAACACTCTGATAACGCACTCGAGGCCTTGACTGAGATTGAGACAGAAACAGCCATTGCGGGGTTACTCAAGGCTTTAGAACACTCTGATGAGGGTGTTCGTGGGAACGCAGCCTTCGCTTTGGGTAAAATTGGCTCAGAAACAGCCATTGCGGGGTTACTCAAGGCTTTAGAACACTCTGATGAGGATGTTCGTTGGTACGCAGCCTTCGCTTTGGGTAAAATTGGCTCGGAAACAGCTATTCCGGGGTTACTCAAGGCTTTAGAAGACTCTGATGAGTTTGTTCGTAGGAAGGCAGCCGAGGCTTTGGGTAATATTGGCACAGAAACAGCGATGACTGAACTTATCAAATGCCTAAAAAATCCTGATTTTGTCACATTAAATAATGGCGATACTCTCTTTCAAGCTAGAGAAGCACTAGACATAATTCAAAACAAACTTAAATACTATCACCCCCTCTCCCAACCCATGAATCAACAAGTTTACATCTCCTACAACTGGCAAGAAGACAGCAACGAAATGGCTAATCAACTCGTCCAAGCTTTTGCCGCTAAAGGAATTGAGATTATTCGGGATAAAACCCACACCACCTATAAAGACTCCATCAAAAACTTTATGCGGCAAATTGGACAGGGGAAATGTGTCGTCGTCGTCATCAGCGATAGATACTTAAAATCAGAAAACTGTATGTTTGAATTAGTAGAAATTGCCAGAAATGGTGACTTTTATCAAAGAATATTCCCGATTATTTTACCAGATGCCAGAAGAATTCATAAAGCCATCGAAAGATTACAATATATCCAACATTGGGAAGGACGTATTCAAGAATTAGAAAATGCCATGCACTCAGGCGGTTTAGCCAATCTGCAAGGCATTACCGATGACCTCAATTTATACACCGAAATCCGCCACCGCATCGCCTCTCTAACCGACATTCTTAAGGATATGAATACTCCCAGTATCGACTTACACGGCCAATCGGAATTTGCAGCTGTGATTAAAGCAGTAGAAACTAAGCTTGCAGAGGATAGTCAAAATATTTAACTAAATCCCAGAATGATTGTTTTAAAAGATAAAGGCTAAAGGTGATATTCCTGACTATACCCAATTTGTTCTCTGTAACTCATTTGAACGATAACTGCTATAATCATTAGTTGATAACTGTTAATTGCTGACATGACTAAATATCTAAACATTACTGAAACAGGACAAAAGCTGGTTGAATGGTCTGAGCAAATGACTGACGAACCTATTATTATTACCAAAGAAGGTCAACCCATTATGGTTGCCCTGAATTACGCTCAACTTGAATCTTGGTTAGAAACTCTTGATATTTTAGAAGACAAAGAGTTTGCCGAAATCCTATCTGAAGCAATTCAACAGGATCAATCAGGACAAAGAATTACTTGGGAAGATGCTAAAAAACAACTCGGTTGGTAATGGAATATCAAATACAATTAATTCCTCTTGCTTTAAGCTTTTTATCTAAAATTACCGATAAACGCATTCAGCAAGAAATTCGCAAACGGATTGAAAAGCTAAAAATTGAACCAGATAAACAAGGTAAAGCCCTTTCAGGTAAACTTAAAGGATATCGTAGCGTTAGGGCAGTTGGTCAAAGATATCGGATTGTCTATCGTGTTGAAGAAGCTCAAATTATTGTTATTGTTATTGGAGTTGGAATTCGTAAACAAGGTGATAAAAAAGATATTTATGCCCTTCTTGAAAAATTAATTAATAATGAATAAAATATGGGTTATGACAGAACTGCTAAACCAATAGGTTCTTGCTGAATCGTGAGATATACACCTATTACTTTTTCAGAGATAGCCAGTTTTGGAGAGGATAGTCAAAATATTCCTGCTTCTTCTGAAAAAAACGCATCCCTATCATCTATTACCTATGATTTCAGAGGAGCTACCATTGGCAATTTAGCTCATAATGTGCAAGGAAGCCAACAGAATTATCCCCAGCAACCTAATAACAATAACCCAGAGAAAAAATAACATGGTTCAGCAACTTAATAACACCCAAATCGCCATCAATACTTTATTGAATAAACTCAACGATTCTCTCCCCCAGATCCGCGCTAAAGCTGCCGAAGCCTTGGGCAAAATTGGCAATAGCAGCCTTGCCGACACCTTAGTATCCCATTTAATAGGAGAAAATGATCTTAATGTTCGCCTAAATCTGATTCGAGCTTTAGGAGAAATTGGCAATGAATCCGCAATTCCTTATCTAGCTTCCTGCTTATCTGATACTAATCCCGATATTCGGATAATCACGGCAGAATCTCTCGGAAAAATTGGTAGTGAAAAAGCAATATCCTATCTCATTCAATCCCTACAAGATACGGAAGTAAAAGTTCGTGTCACAGCCACAATTGCTTTAGGTGAAATTGGACTAGAAGATGTTATTCCTTATCTAGTAAATGTTTGTTCCGATGAAGATGATAGCGTTCGTTTCAGTGCTGTTGATGCCCTCGGTAAAATTGGCTCTCGTTATGCAGTAAACTGATATGAAATTGAGTACAGAATCCCTCGATTTAATTATCAGAACTCTTGCCAAAAGACTATTCACAGACAAGAATCCAAGTATTCGGATTAAAGCCGCTCAATCCTTATTTTGATCCCCCTAAATCCCTCTTTCTAAGGGGGACTTGAATTCGACGTATCGCTTTCATTCAGAGAAATGTTCTCAGTTTTGCCATTATGGATGCTATAATTAGGGCTTGCTGAATAAATGTGAAATGTAGGCAAGATAGGGGTTTTGTGGCTTTTCTTGCGAAACAGGTGCAAGATTTTGAGAGAATCGTCCTTCAAAACCTTGCGTCTTCATCGGCCCGCGTCCTGTAGGGGCGAAGCATTCGGGCAATAAC
>NZ_JADBTF010000346.1:0-3729 GCF_020246295.1 Microcystis sp. M090S1
CTCGATTAATCACTATAGCGGTGTGCAGTCGTATGAGGTACAGTGTCACGAGCTATAAACCATGCTAGGCAAAGCTTGGTCTGTATCTCACTCAAGCGCTTACCGCTATAAGTCAGATTCGTAGATTTCATGATTGAGAAACATCCGATCAAGATTATTCCCTTGAGCGCCAGCGAGTCTTCGCCAAGCTGCTACCATTAAACCTTCGGGAAAAAATTGATATCGAGACACTCCCGATCCAAAAGCGTAATCCTTGGCGCGTCGGATATCGATCTCCGGGATTTCGTATTGGGCAGCAATCCCTAGGATATCTTGATTATTATCCATAATCTGATCATAGTCCTCCCTTACCTTGGCGGTTAGTTTCTGCTCGTAGATATCTAAATGCGCCCATCGATCACTATCACCCTCCATTGATTACTTTAACGCGTCCATTGGTGTTGAGTCCTGGCGTTAACTAAAAATTCCAACTTCGAGCGATCTTCCTCTTTTTCAGAAACGGCGGAACCCTTGCGGAATATTGCCCCGGTTGGACAAGCGGCAACACATTTGCCGCAGGAAGTACAGGCAGAAACGCTGCCCCAAGGCTGATCCATTCCCGCAATAATTTTATCTTTTTCGCCGCGATAAGCCAGATCCCAAACGTGCGCCCCTTCAATTTCATCACAGACTCGCACACAACGGGTACAGAGAACACAACGATTATGATCGATACCGAAAAGAGGATGGGAAATATCGACTTCTCGCTTGGGAAAACGGTAGGGAAAACGACTATGATCCATACCCACTTCGATGGCTAAATCTTGTAATTCACAGTTACCATTAGCCACACAAACTGCACAAACGTGATTACCTTCAGCGAATAATAATTCCACTGTCATGCGGCGATATTCTTTTAGTTTTGGAGTATCGGTATGGACTACCATGCCTTCTGCCACTTCCGTTACACAGGCAGGTAATAATTTATTAATACCTTCAATTTCTACCAAACATAAGCGACAGGCAGCCACTTCGGAAACCCCATCGAGATGACAGAGAGCGGGAATTTTTATTCCTACCTGACTAGCGGCTGCGAGAACTCGCGAACCCGCTTCGATCGCTACATCTTTACCATCAATGCTTAAAGTGATTACGGACATAAAAATTATTCTCCTTGAGGATAATATCCCTCTCCTTCCCATAGGCCACGGTTTGTGGACAAGGATGGGATTTTTACAGAAAGTTTTAACCTAGACAATCGGCTAAGTCTTTTGCAGGGGTGGTAATCGGCTGCAGGTGATAGGTATCGGAGAGGAATTTCAGGACGTTGGGGGAGATAAATGCCGGTAAAGTTGGTCCCAGACGGATATTTTGCATACCTAGATGTAGCAGGGTGAGCAGTACAGCGATCGCTTTTTGTTCGTACCAAGAGATAATTAGGGAGAGGGGAATCTCGTTGACGCTAACGTTAAAAGCGTTGGCTAATCCTAGGGCGATTTTGATGGCACTATAGGCATCGTTACATTGTCCCAGGTCCATTAGCCGCGGTAATCCTTCGATACTACCTAATTGTTTGTCGAAAAAGCGGAATTTTCCACAGGCAAGGGTTAAAACGATGCAATCTTCGGGAACTTGTTCCACGAATTCGGTGTAGTAATTGCGATCGGGTTTTGCCCCATCGCAGCCCCCAACCAGGAAGAAGTGACGGATTTTACCCTGTTTAAGGGCATCAACCACCGTATCAGCGACACTGAGAACGGTATTGTGGGCAAATCCCACTATTACCTGCCGAGGTTCGCTTATTTCAGTAAATCCGGGCAATGACTGCGCTTTAGCAATCACGGGACTAAAATCGATCGCACCGTCAACTGTTTCTAAGCGGTTAATATGGGCATAACCCACAGGTCCGAGGGTAAAGAGTTTACTTTCATAGTTTTCGTGGGGGGGCATGAGACAATTAGTAGTTAAAACTATTGCCCCCGGAAACTTAGCAAATTCTTTAGTTTGATTTTGCCAGGCGGTGCCATAATGACCGTAGAGATGGGGATATTTTTCTTTGAGTTTTGGATAACCGTGGGCGGGTAATAATTCTCCGTGGGTATAGACTGTTATCCCAGTATTGGCAGTTTGTGCCAGTAAAGCCGCTAATTGTTTAATATCATGGCCGGAGACTAAAATGGCTTTACCTAAACGCGGATTTAAGGGAACATTTGTCGGTATGGGATGACCGTAGGTTTCGGTATGACCTTGATCTAATAATTCCATGGCCCGCAGGTTTGCGGCCCCGACTTTTAGACAGATTGCCACCCAATCATTAAGGTTTAAATCACTGCGATCAATTGCCGCTAAAGTCTCTTGGATAACCTGATAAACTGAGTCATCCTCTTGACCTAATTCCTGAGCGTGGAAAGTATAGGAAGCAAGACCTTTAACTCCGTAGATAGCGGTTAACTTTAGGGAAAAAATATCGAGATCCTGTACTTTTTCAATTAGTTCTAAGGATACTTCTTGACCTTGACTGACTAGGCTCTCATTAAAATTAGGCTGATAGTTAGCAAGTGCAGACCAGTCCACCGATCCCAATTGTGCTTTTAAATTTTCCCGCATCTCTAAACAACGCTGAATATAATCGGTAAAACGTCTTTGATCGAAGTTCACATTGGTCATGGTGGCGAAAAGCGACTCGCAGGTAAAAATATCAGCTTCGCGAGTAGATATTGCCGCTTCTTTGGCTTTTAAAACCACCGATGCTAATCCCCGCAGACAATAAACTAATAAGTCTTGAACGGCGTTGACTTCGGGACTTTTTCCACAGGCTCCCCACTGATGACAACCATTACCACTAGCGGTTTGTTCGCATTGTTCACAAAACATAAGGTTTCTCTCTTTTTTCAGTAGATTGACAGATTGTTGCGATTTTTTTCTACTAAATTTAATTCTGCTTTTTTGAAAGTTATTTATTAGCCTTCACCCGGCAGGAATTATGGATTTTACGACTGGAAAGCTTGTCTTGACAGCCTCTACTCTCTGAACTATGTTTTTATTCTCTCACTTTTTTTGCCGGTTGGGTTCTGATTTTAGATTTCCTCAAGAATTACCGATTAAACAATTATTTAGTTGTCTTATTAAATTAAGTATTTTTTGTGATTTTTATGATATAATGAGCGAAATTTTCGATTTTTAGGTGAGTATTTGCCAGTGTTATAGCAATCGGTCTCCTGATTAGGATAGAAAGTTGGAACTTAAGAGTTATTATCGCCTAACTGTGATGATGGGATTGCTTTCGACATAGATAGTTATCTCTTTTTTTATTTACTTAACTTAGCAATGATTGAAACCGCTCATCTCCCCGAATCTGCTCAAAATCTTTATCTGTTTTCGCCATATCCTGATATTTGACATCAAGACTGATGAACGATTTATTTGATTAGTGGTATTCCGAGATCTTTGCAGATTTTATTAGCGAGAATATCCCTAATTTACGTATGTCTTGGAATCGCAGATCTTTTATTTAATTGGGGGTTAAACCACCAAGAATGGCTAGGACTTGCTGAAAAAGTACGGGCGAAGCATTCGGATAGAAAATCTACGGTTTCACCGATAGGTTATTGTCCGAATGCTTCGCCCCTACAGGACGCGGGCCGATGAAGACGCAAGGTTTTGAACGACGATTCTCTCAAAATCTTGCACCTGTGAGAGCAAAACAGAACCCTAAAACTCTTACCTCGTCTATATTTCACATTTATTCAG
>NZ_JADBTF010000347.1:0-5159 GCF_020246295.1 Microcystis sp. M090S1
AACTTCTTAAAAAAATAGCTGCTTTAGGAATAACTATTCCCATCACTCTAGTCTTAGATAATGCCCGCTATCAAAAATGTAAAATTGTTGAAGAATTGGCTCTTTCTTTGTCAATAGAGCTACTCTATTTGCCGTCTTATTCGTCTAATCTAAATTTAATTGAAAGGCTGTGGAAATTTGTCAAAAAGAAATGTTTGTATGGTAAATACTATGAAAACTTTTCTGACTTTTCTTCAGCTATTTATGAATGTCTGAATGATGCCCACCTGAAACATAAAAAAGAACTGGATTCCTTGCTCACTCTACGATTTCAGAAGTTTAATAAATCTCAGATTATGAACGTCTAAAGTATACATACTTTCTCTATCCTCAAGTTAATATCTATGAGTTTAGCAAAAAAGGTCTCCCGGGCGATCGCCTGAGCAAGGCTTTTTGTCAAAATAATTTTATTGGTACAGTGCGAGAAACGGTATATATCAGATCATCTGGGTAACGTCAGTTAGCCGTTGGGGGTTGGAACTAGATAGGGCTGCACTAATTCCTGATTCCTGATTTCTAATTCCCGAATTATCCCTAATTCCCAATGGCCAATTCCTAGCTCCTGCTCAAAACCGACCGTTTTATCCCGAACTCAGGTTAGCAAGAGTCCCCTAAAAAAGAGAAGTGATTTTAAGTTTTTTTAAGTAATTCACTTTTAAGTTTTTCTTAAGTAATTATCCAAGTGGCTTCTCTTGAAGACAGGCTATGATGATCGTGAGCTTATCATCCGATTACTCTGTCTTAGTCAACCGACTGTATCTTTGTTTATCTTTTAATCATGGTTAAGCATCTCTTTCTAAAAACGACCCTAATGATAGGCTGTGTAGCCCTAGGAATTGTTCATGCTCCCCTCCTAGTCTCATCTATCCTTCGCCCTCCCGTAGAAGCCTATGCCCAACAAACCCCTGCTTGTTTACCTTTTCCGCCGGGAATTCATCCTTTAGCATTACTTAAGCTTTCTCAAGTCCAAAAAGAACTGAAACTGACTGATTGGCAAATCCGTGAGCTATCCCAATTAGAGAAAAACTTACAACAAGAATTAACTCAGGTGTATGATCGCTCAAAGCCGGCCTCTCCCCCTTGGAATGAATCTGCTAAACGTCAGTTTTTTACTCAAGTCCAAAATGTAATGACCTCTAAAAATAAACAGTTAACTCAAATTTTACATCCTCCCCAATTTACCCGAATCCGAGAGATTATGATTCAGGTTTATGGTTGGCAAAGTCTCAATCAGGAAGAAACTGTTGAGCTGTTAAAATTAACTAAAGATCAGCAAAATCGCTTGAGAAAAATTGGAGAAGAAACGAATCAAAAAGTGCTTAAAAGTTTTCAAGTTCCCCCTGATAACAAATCTCCGGCTTGTCAACAGATTATGGCAGAAAATCGCAAAAGGTTAGAACAAATTCGTAACCAAAGCCAAAAGCAAGCAAATCAAGTTCTTTCTACTCAACAAAGGCAACTGATTCAGACCCTGCAAGGAACTCCCTTTAACCTTAATATCGGTTCTCTCCCCTAAACTTGTTTACCCTATTTTATCCTAGGTGAATACCATGATTCAACTTCTGAAAATACATTGCAAAAGTTTATTATTGGCTCTTTTAATAATGCCACTGCTGTCTCCCATTGCCACTCAAGGGAATGAACGAAAAGCCGTTCTAATGGATCAAATTAAGATTGATTCTAAAGCCTCTTTAGTTCATCTAGGTAACACAATTGATTTTCCTAATACTAGCGAAGGAGGAATCGCCGCTGCCAAAGCCCTGTTGGATGCACTGGAAAATAACAATCTAGCTGCCGCTCAAACCGCCAGTAAGATTTATGATCGCATTATTCCCATTGAAAATTATGGAGGCGAATATACTGCCCTTCAATGGTTTACTTGGTATTTATTAGCTTCCCCAGAAAAACAAAAAGAAATGTTGTCTAATAAATATCATCGAGAATTCTTTGATTATTGGGCAGCCAATGACTTTGCCAACTTAAAAGAATATTTGCAACGTAAATATAAACTCAAAGAATTTACGGATGGCAGAACCTTTAAAGGACATTCACGAACGGCCTTTTTAGAAGATTTTATGCTTTTCAATAATCCTCGTCGCGAAGAATGGGAAAAAACCAGTAAGGTGATGGAAATACTCAACCTTAAACCTGGCATGAATGTGGCTGATATTGGCAGTGGATCTGGCTATTTTACCTTCAAATTTGCTGAAGCGGTAGGACTCAAAGGAAAAGTATTTGCGATTGATACGGTTCAAGATCATGTTGATTTTGTTAAGGGAGTTTCTGAAAAATATAACCTCAAAAACATTGATTTTGTTCACCTACCTAAAGCAGATAATATTGGGGTCGAAGCGAATCAAATTGACTTGGCTTATATGTGTTCTCTTTACCATATTATCTACACCGTGACTTATGAAGAAGTGCGAGAACGTTATCTTAACGACCTGAAAAAAGCCCTTAGACCCGATGGCCGTTTGGTCGTTGTTGATAATGCGGTTGTTCCAGATGGAACGCTTCCTTATCATGGACCTTACATTGCTAAGGAACTTATTATTGCTCAATTAGAGCAGTATGGATTTCGCTTAGAAAGTCAATATCAGTTCATTCCTCAACGGTATGTATTGGTGTTTAAAAAAGCATAAATATCCCCTCACTTATCTTATTTCACAGGTCTGGCAATGATTACCTTGTTTAAATTTCCCAAAATACGCCGAGAAGCCTTACTCTTATCTCTTTTAATGTTATCAATGGTATCAGCCGTTGCTGTTCAAAGTAATGAGAGGAAAGCCCTTCTGATCGACCATATTTACATTCACTCAAAAACGTCTATTATTCATTTAGGGAGTATCGATACCTTTGATATTACGGAAGCAGGCAAACAAGCGTCCAAATTTCTCTTAGATGCCTTAAATAATAACAATTTAGAGGCAGCTACGGCAGCGAGTACGGTTTATGATCGCATTATTCCCAAAGAAAACTATGGAGGAGAATACACAGCCCTTCAATGGTTTGCTTGGTACTTATTAGCTCCCCCTGATAAACAACAACAAATGTTGTCCGATAAGTATCATCGAGAATTTTTTAACTTTTGGTCAGAAAATGACTTTGCCAACTTAAAAGAATATCTTGAGCGCAAATACAAATTCAAAGAGTTTGAAGATGCCCAAACCTTTAAAGGACAAGAAAGACTGGCTTATCTAGAAGACTTTATTCTCTTTAATAATCCCCGTCGAGAAGAATGGGAAAAAACCAGTAAAATGATGGAGGTACTCAATCTTGAACCGGGGATGACCATTGCAGATATTGGCAGTGGACCTGGCTATTTTACCTTTAAATTTTCTGAAGCGGTGGGAGCTAAGGGAAAAGTTCTTGCCCTTGATACGGTGAAAACTCACGTTGATTTTATCAAAAGTGTCGCCGAAAAATTCGATTTTAACAATATTGAGTTTGTTCACTTGTCCAACATCGATAGTATAGGAATTCCACCGAATCAAGTGGATTTAGCCTATATGTGTTCTCTGTATCATATCATCTATACAGTTAACAGTGAATCCGTTCGGCAAAGCTATATTGCTAGTATCAGAGATGCCCTCAAACCCGGTGGTCGTTTTATCGTCGTTGACAATGCGGTTGTGGAGGATAAAACCTTACCCTATCACGGTCCTTTTATCGCCAAAGAACTCATTATCGCTCAATTAGAACGATATGGATTTCAGTTAGAAACTCAGTATCAGTTTATTCCCCAACGGTATGTACTGGTCTTCCGAAAAGTGTAAATTGGACAACTTGAATTTATTATGAATCTTCGCATTATCGGTATTTCAGCCGCCTTGGGATCAGCCGCTTCTTGGGCAGTCGGCTCAATTCTCTTTAAACGACTCGGAGAACATCTTTCCCCCTTGGCTTTGACGTTGGCGAAAGGAACAATTAGTATTGTCCTTCTAGCGATCGCTGTTTTGCTAACGGGTTATCAAGATATTAGTCGAGAACCCCTATTGCTTCTTATTCTCAGTGGTTTATTAGGAATTACCTTGGGAGATACCTTTTTTTTCGCAGCTTTACAAAATATCGGTCCTCATGCCTTGATTTTACTGCTCACATTAGGAGAAGTGTTCACCGTTATTCTTGCGGTTGTCTTTTTAGGAGAAACCCCCACACCGATGACTTGGGGAGGGATTGCCCTAGTATTAACCGGGGTATTAATCGTCCTTTATGCCAAAATTTCCCATGATGAGACTTCTTCAAGTTTGCGCGGTATTGTTTTGGGGCTTCTCTCCGTCTTTTGTATGTCTGTATCGTTAATTGTAGCCAAGCAAGGATTAGCGGATATTTCGGCCATTCAAGCCACTTTCATCCGGATGCTTTCGGGAACGACGGGAATCTTTTTCTTTGGTTTAGTCACCCAACGAGTCGGTTTATGGATCAATCCTCTCAAGGATTTTCATCTGATGAAGCGATTAATTATCTCCGTTGCTGTGATTACCTTTGGTGGATTTTGGTTGTCTTTAGTGGCGATTAAATATATTGATGTCTCCATTGCTAATACCTTAAATTCAACTGAACCCCTGTTTGTGCTTCCTTTAGCAGTTATCTTTTTGAAAGAAAAAGTAACCCTTTCTGCCATTGTGGGGACTTTTATTACAGTCATTGGCATTGTTTTACTGTGTAATGTCTAATGTGAGTTCGGAGTGTGGAGTTGAGACATTTTTAACGAGAGAATAAGGGTTTTCAGCTTACGAGGTGAGTCTTAAACGTTAACTCATTTACTTTGGTTCTCCGGTTTCTGTTAAAATTTGTGCTTCTATAGCGGTATTCGATTGAGTGAAATACATATATGTGTACTATTGATGTTTAGATCAATTATTATGCGATCCCAATTAATTAATGAGTATATTTGTATGTATTTCATTCAACTGCACACCGCTATAACCAGAAAATGATCAAAGATTTAATATCTTACTTGAAGAGGTACGTTTTAACCCACATTCCGCACCCTAAAGTGTCACATTGAAAATTTTATCCAAATCGTCAAAACGATTGCTGGCTCTGAATTACAGGCTAATTTGTTTGTCTAGCAGATGCACAATTAGCCCTAAAAATCTGATAGCTCTGATACCAAA
>NZ_JADBTF010000348.1:0-33524 GCF_020246295.1 Microcystis sp. M090S1
TAAATTAACATTCCGCAATATTTACAAATTCTTAAGAATTAATTGAGAAAGATTTTTATTTAACAACGATGTTATGATAGTTACAGCGATTTTACTGAATTTCATGATGGGTTACTCTGTGCTTTTCTGGGCAGCAATGGTTGAAACCCTTGCCACACCTACAAGGTAATCCTAATTAAGACAGGTAAATTAGTCAATTTCACCGGCAACGATGATCTTTTTTTTGTGTAGTTTTATTGCAAAAAAAAAGTTTTTTTGACAAAAAGCACAAAGTGTGATAAGAACCGAACGTATTTCTGGCTGCCAGTAGTTATTGCAGAGTGGGAGTTGGGGAGAAGGGAAAAGAGAGAAGGGAGTGGGGGAATTATGAATTATGAATTGGGGAGGTGGGGAGGTGGGGAAGTGGGAAGTGTCGTGAAGTTAAGTCCAAAAGATCAACAGGCTCTACAATGATAACAAGTCAGACCTCCAAGTCAAGAAAAATGATTATAATGAAGCCGAGAGAGCCAATTAAAGTCTTAATTGCCGAAGATCACGAGCTAACTTGTTTAGTACTCAAGACTTTAATTTCCCAGCAGCCGCATTGTCAGGTGGTGGGAATTGCTGTTAATGGTCAACAGGCTATCGCATTGGCGAAAATTTATCAACCAGATGTAATTATTTTAGATGTACGGATGCCTGTCTTAAATGGACAGAGCGCCGCTATTCAGATCAAACAATTCGACCCTTATGTCCGCATTATCGCCTATAGTTCCTTGGCAAATCTTCCAATGGAAAAAAATAATCAAACTACAGCCTTTGATCTATACTGCCCTAAAGATATATCTTCCCAAGCTCTGATCAAAGCGATCGATGACTTGGGAAAATTAGCACAATCGGACAAATCTCAATTCCGTCGGGTCGGATAGTTAACTAAGTTTTTCTTCAGGAAAAGTTGCTTGAAACTCATCGAGTAATTCATCCAACTCCTCAAGAGCTTGATTAACATCTAATCTCAGACCCCCAATGTCGGGTTTATCGCGCAATTGCAGTAAATAATCCCGTTTATTGGCCATTTGTTGCACTTTATCGATCAAGCTGGTTTTATCCATAATTCACCCTCTGGTACTGACTGCGATTATATATCAGTCAGCCCCTATCAGTGAACAGTGATCGGTGAACAGTGAACAGCCAGTGATCACTGGTAACTAGATCTCCTGCAAAAATCAAAAATCTTCTCTTGGGTGAGCAGACAGTAAACTCCGAGACAGGAGGAGAAAAAAGACAATAGACAGCTAACTGATAACTGATAACTGATAACTGATAAGTGACTTTCCTATGTCCCCTCTCAATTCTCACCGCACAGAAATAACTACCGTTGCCGATCCTATTTATCTAGAAATCTTTAAAAATCTCTATCAATTTATTGCCGAAGAAATGGGGATTACTCTGCAAAATACGGCAGCAAGTGTCAATATTAAAGAGCGCCTAGACTTCTCCTGTGCTATCTTTGATGAGGTAGGAAATTTAATCGCCAATGCTCCTCATATTCCCGTCCATTTAGGTTCTATGTCCGATAGTGTCAAAAGCTTAATTCAGGATAAAGGGGAGACGATTCGTCCAGGGAATGTTTATCTGGCTAATAATCCTTATAATGGCGGTACTCACCTGCCGGATGTCACAGTAATTAGTCCTATTTTTGACCGCCAAAATCAGGAAATATTATTTTATCTTGCCTCCCGGGGACATCAAGCTGATATCGGTGGCATTACCCCCGGTTCTATGCCTCCCCATTCTGTCCATATTAGCGAAGAAGGAATTTTATTCGCTAATTTTTTGCTGGTAGCGGCGGGACAGTTTCGGGAACAAGAATTAATTAATCACTTAACTAATAGTCCTTTTCCTGCACGCAATATCGCCCAAAATATTGCCGATTTTCAGGCACAAATAGCCGCTAATGCCAAGGGGGAAAGAGAATTACATAATATGGTTGAGCGCTACGGATTAGCTATGGTTAAAGCCTATCAACAGTTCGTTCAAGATAATGCGGAATTAGCGGTTAGAAAAGCTATATCTGTCCTGAAAGATGGGGAATTTACTTATTATCTGGATAACGGTGCTGTCATCAAGGTCAGAATTAGCATAGATATTGATAATTGTCAAGCAACCATTGATTTTACTGGCACATCTGACCAGTTAAATAATAATTTTAATGCACCCCTAGCAGTGACAAGAGCGGCGGTTTTATACGTTTTTCGTACCCTTGTGGAGGAGGCAATCCCTTTAAATGCTGGCTGTTTCAAACCCCTCCATTTAATTATCCCGTCTGGCTGTTTTCTTAATCCCGTTTATCCAGCGGCCGTAGTAGCAGGAAATGTAGAAACTTCCCAGGCAATAGTTAATGCTTTATACGGTGCTTTAGGCATTCAAGCAGCCAGCCAAGGGACGATGAATAATTTCACTTTTGGCAATCAAGAATATCAATATTATGAGACTATTTGTGGCGGTTCCGGTGCCGGGGCAAATTTTGCGGGAACCGCTGCCGTGCAAACCCAGATGACTAATTCCCGTCTCACCGATCCAGAAGTATTAGAAATGCGCTATCCTGTGTTAGTAGAAAGTTTTAGCATTCGCCACGATAGTGGTGGCAGGGGACAATATTCTGGAGGTGATGGTGTGATTAGAAGAATTAAATTTCAAGAGGCGATGACTGCTAATATTTTATCGGGGAATCGCCTGATTCCCCCCTTTGGACTAGCGGGAGGAAAAGCTGGTAAAATAGGACGTAATGCCGTGGAAAGAAACGATGGAACTATCGAAGAATTGCCCGGTACCGCGACTATAGAAATGAACCCTGGTGATATTTTTATTATTGAAACTCCCGGCGGTGGTGGCTATGGAAATTGCTGAATGATAACTTTAATTTTAATTAAGTACCTAAGCAAAATTAAGTAAGTGGTTATAATTAAATTAAAGATGGATCCCCCCTTAATCCCCCCTGAATAAGGGGGGTGTCTGACGATTTACTGATTAATTTATGACAATTATCTTAGCGATCGAAACCAGTTGCGATGAAACGGCTGTGGCTATTGTTAACAATAACCTGGTGTTGAGTAGTGTGGTTTCTTCTCAAATTGATCTCCATCGTCTCTATGGCGGTGTTGTGCCGGAAATGGCCTCCCGACAACACCTAGAAACCATTAATTTTTGTCTAGAAAAAGCTTGGCAAGAAACGGGGTTAAATTGGTCAGAAATTGATGGAATAGCCGCCACAGTTGCCCCCGGTTTAGTAGGTGCTTTAATGGTGGGAATGACGGCGGCTAAAACCCTGGCTATTGTCCACGATAAACCCTTTATCGGCATTCATCATCTCGAAGGTCATATCTATGCTTCCTATCTCGCTGAATCTGATCTTAAACCTCCTTTTTTATCTCTTTTAGTCTCTGGGGGTCATACCAGTTTAATCCATGTGCAGGCCTGCGGCAAATATCAACAATTAGGAACCACTAGAGATGATGCAGCCGGAGAAGCTTTTGATAAAGTGGCACGATTATTAAACTTAAGTTATCCGGGTGGTCCGATAATCGATCGCATGGCTAAAGATGGTAATCCGCAAGCTTTTCCCTTGCCTGAGGGTAAAATATCTTTACCAACCGGCGGTTTTCATGCCTACGATTCCAGTTTTAGTGGTTTAAAAACTGCTGTTTTGCGCTTAGTAGAGAAATTCGAGCCAGATAATTTACCTGTAGCTGACATAGCCGCTAGTTTTCAAGATACGGTAGCCAGAAGTTTAACCCGTCGGACAATTAATTGTGCCTTAGATTATGGCTTAAAAACTATTGCGATCGGGGGAGGAGTTGCGGCCAATAGTGCCTTAAGAAATCATCTGGAAACTGCCGCCAAAAATCATCATTTAACCGTCTATTTTCCGCCGCTTAAACTCTGTACCGATAACGCCGCTATGATTGCTCGCGCTGCCGTTGATCATTATGATCTTGGTCATTTTTCTGACCTTTCTATCGGTGTTCGTTCCCGTTTACCTTTAAGCGAAGTTATGCAATTATATAATACGTCAGATTTTTAGATATCAGCCGTCAGTATTCAGTATTCAGAATTGAGGAGATTGCTTTTATCTATTCTCCCCATCACCCCATCACCCCACTTCATAATGTTTGGCTTTTTAAATCTCAATAAACCCCCCGATTGGACTTCTCACGATTGCGTGGCCAAAGTCCGAAAAATTCTTAAGACAAAACGAGTCGGCCATGGCGGAACTTTAGATCCTATGGCTACGGGAGTTTTACCGATCGCCGTCGGGGCTGCCACCCGATTACTGCCCTATTTACCCGAAAATAAGGCTTATCGGGCAAAAATCCAGTTAGGACTCAGCACCGATACCGATGATATTACGGGAAAAGCGATCGCTACTTGTCCCTGGCCCGATTTAACTTTAGAGGCAGTTAAGCCCCATTTAGCGGAATTTATCGGCAATATTGCCCAGATTCCGCCGATGTATAGTGCTATTCACAAGGATGGTCGCCGTCTCTACGAATTGGCGCGCAAAGGAGAAATAATCGCAGTGGAGCCTCGTCAGGTCAAAATTGACCAAATTACGGTTTTAGGCTGGTTAGAGGGCGAATTTCCGCAAATAGAGCTAGATATTCACTGTGGTTCGGGGACTTATATCCGTTCCCTGGCCAGAGATTTGGGCAAGGTGTTAGCTGTCGGTGGCACTTTAGCTAGTTTAACTCGCACGGAAAGCTGTGGTTTTCAGTTAGCCGATAGTATTAATCTGGAAGCTTTAATGGCTAATTTCGAGGGTTTAATTTCGCCTCGCATTGCCTTGGCGCATCTAGACTGGATTTCTTTGACGTCAGAGAGAGTTATCGATTGGTTTCACGGCAGAAAAATTAATCTCACCGATGCAAATGTTATGATTGGTTCTCTGGTTGCCGTCGAGTCTTTAGAAGCTCAATTTCTCGGCATTGCTGAGATAGTTGTCAGAGAAGATGAATACTACCTACAGCCTAAAATAGTTATTCAGCAATAGGGTTAATAATTAGGGTCTGCTGAAAAAGTTTTTCGTGGGGACAGGGTGTGGGGTGTGGGGTGTGGGGTGTGGGGAGAATAAATAAAATAATCTCCTATCTCCTGACTCCTGACGACCGACTACTGACTCCTAACCCTAACAACAGTTTTTGATTTTTACAAGAGGTCTAGTATAAACCCACTGATTATGATTTTTTCTGGCCACGACTTTTTTAGAAGCGACCAAAGATTTTAGACAAAGATTGAGCATAGAAACGGGACGATTTAAGCGCTCACTCAATTCTTGAACTGTGATTCCTTGGGGATAAACTTGCATAAGTTCAAAAATTTGTGCGCTAGTATTTAGTCCTTTTGTCGGACTAATAATCTTGATAGCCAAGGCTAGTAATCGGGAGAAACGACAGGCCATTAGACCATTGTTTGTCGCTGCTTTGTTCCGATCGATCTAGCCTTTTTTTTGAGAAGTTATCAGGGTTTAAAGTGCTAATAAAACCTAGACGGAAATAGAGATTAATTTGTTCCCATAATCTCTTGAATAGCAGATAAAAGGCGATCAATCTCCCCATCGGTCCCGATAGAAATCCGCACATAATTCTGAATGCGAGGATGTTTAAAGTATCGCACTAATATCTGACGCTCTTTGAGTTGATTATATAACTCACTGGCACTAATGTTGGGGGGAGAAGCGAGGATAAAATTAGCTTCCGAGTCAAAAACAATAAATCCCAACTCGCGCAAAGAAGTAATTAAACGGCCGCGGGTTTGACGGACTTTTTGCCAAACTTGCTCAAAATAATTATGGTGTTTTAAAGCTGCTGTGGCTAAAGTTTGAGCGATGCGATCTAAATTATAGGAATCACGCACCTTATCCATCTGTTCGATAATGGCCCCAGAAGCAAAACCGAAACCGACTCTTAACCCCGCTAAACTATAACTTTTCGACATAGTGCGACTAATGATGACATTATCGTAACGGGAGAGAAAATCGAGATGATTGTCATCACTAAAATCCACATAAGCTTCATCAATTAATACCAATCCCGAGGCATTAGCACAGGTTGCTTCTAAATAGTCGCGATCAAGATGTTTACCGAGGGGAGGATTAGGGGAAGCCAGAAAAATTAATTTAGCTTCCGGACAAATAATCGGTCCTTCTAATGCAAATTTATCATTAGTGGGAAATTCGATAATATTTGCCCCGTGTACCCGGGCAATTGTCTCGTAAAGGGAATAGGTTAAATCTAAAAAAGCGACGCTTTCGCAAGGGTTAACAAAAGTTCGCAGGGCGATATTAAGTATATCATCGGAGCCATTACCCGCGATTATCTGATCGGCTGTTATGCCGTATAATTCCGCCGCCGTTTGCCGTAACTCTTTTGCGATAGGATCGGGATAGAGTCGGACTTTCTCTAATTGCTCTGGCAGGTGGGCAAAAATTTCCGCCGGTGGGGGATAGGGATTCTCATTGGTGTTAAGTTTGGTAAATCCCGCGCTTTGGGGCTGTTCTCCCGGAGTGTAAGCGGGGGTTTGACGAACACAATCGCGTGTGGGTAGCATGAACTCTCTGGAGCGGCAATTTCTAGCAAGCTTTTTATTATAGCTGATTATCGGGGGTTGAATAGATGTCAACCCCCAATGGTAAAACTAATTAGGGTTCTACCCAACGGCCATCGGCTTTAATTAAATTAATCAACTCGCTTACACCTTCACTTTCGGGGACCCGTTTAATTTCCTCGCGACCGCGATAAAGGGAGATATAACCGGCCTGTTTCCCTACATAACCATAGTCTGCGTCGGCCATTTCTCCCGGTCCGTTGACAATACAACCCATAACGGCGATATCGAGTCCAGTGAGGTGTTGAGTCGCTGCCCGCACTTGCTGCAGGACATCTTCTAAATTAAAAAGAGTGCGACCACAGGAAGGACAGGCGACGTATTCGACCATGGTTTTCCGCAGTCCCAGGGCCTGGAGAATGCTGTAACAGACGGGAATTTCCTTTTCGGGAGCTTCCGTCAGAGAAACGCGAATCGTATCACCAATACCGTCCGCTAAGAGAGTGGCAATCCCAGCAGTGGATTTAATTCGTCCGTATTCCCCATCTCCTGCTTCAGTAACACCCAAATGTAGGGGATAATCCATACCCAACTCGTCCATGCGCTTAACCATGAGACGATAGGCGGCTACCATAACTGGCACGCGGGAAGCTTTCAGGGAAACGACCAGATTGCGAAAATCGAGGGATTCGCAGATGCGGATAAATTCTAAAGCCGACTGTACCATTCCTTCGGGGGTGTCGCCGTAGGTAAAGAGCATTCTTTCGGCCAGAGAACCGTGGTTAACGCCGATTCGCATCGCTTTATCTTGATCTCGCAGGGAAACTACTAAAGGTTTCAGAGTTTCGGCTATTTTTTCGCCAATTTCATCAAATTCTGCTTGACTATACTCGCTGCGGTCGGCTTTCGGTTTCTCGAAAACGTACAAACCGGGGTTAATCCGCACTTTATCGACGTGCTTGGCCACTTCTAGAGCGATTTTCATGCCGTTGTGATGTACATCGGCTACTAACGGCACAGGTTGATAGGTGGCGAGCAGTTTTTCCCTAATTTTAGCTAAAGCGGTGGCGTGAACCAGACTCGGCACGGTGACGCGGACAATTTCACAGCCGATTTCATGGAGGCGACGGATACCTGCCACGGAACCATCTATATCAAGGGTATCCTCGTTAATCATCGACTGCACGACCACGGGATGACCACCACCGATGGTAACGCTACCTACCTGGACGGGACGGGTTTTGCGCCGGTGAATCGTGGTGTCGAATTCGGAGGCAGTTGCGGGAGGGTTGAGCGTCGATTCCAAGGTTTGCATAGGACTATCACCAACAATCACTCTCCCTATTCTCTCAAAGAACAGCAACAGATTCTAGCCACTCTAATAAAATTGGGTTAAAACGGTCAGGACATTCATCCTGTAAACAATGACCGGCCCGTTCAAATTCTACATATTTAATCCTAGGATTAAGGGAGACAAAACCCTGAGCTAACTGGACGGGAACCATCCGATCTTGCTTGCCCCAACACAATAAAATCGGGATTTGTAAGCGTGGTAAAATTAACTTTGCCGGTGGACAATATTCGGGATGATTGACAGCTTGCGCTAGGGAAATAAACGCCTCGGCTGCCCCCTCATCTAGGGTTGGGGCGGCGATAATTTGTACTAATTCGTCGCTGACTGCTTTCTTGTCTTCGTAGGCGATTCCTGTCCATTTTTTCAAGACTTGCGGACGACGCAGATAGTAAAAAATCGGTTTTAATAGCCAAGGGGAAGTGAAAAAGTTTTCGATGGGAGTGACGATATTTAATAACCAATCGGCGATCATTTCCCGCCGACGGCTGACATCGGGTAAACTGAGCATAACTAATCCGGCTACCATTTCCGGATATTTACCCCCTAGGGCCATACTAACTAAAGAACCGATCGAATTTCCCACTAATACCACTGGTCTATTGATAAAAGTTTGCCAGAAATCGTGTATTTGTTCCACCCAGAGATTAACGCTATAGGGAACCTGTACTTTGCGCGAACCACCAAAACCTAATAAATCTACCGCGTAAACTCGATGATTTTGGCTGAGAATAGGAATATTATGGCGCCAATGTTCGATCGCCGCTCCAAATCCATGCAGTAAAATTAAAGGGGGTTTATCGGCATCTTGGGGGTTTTTTGCCGGCATAAAACTATAACGAATTTGCCAACCGCGCCACACCCAATCCCGTTGATAACCGATGCGTTCTGTCCAAGCTGGTGAAGTTGTCACTTAAGTCAAACAATTAAGAGGTTTTCAGGAAATATTATTCTAGTTTGATTATACTGGTTTCCCCGTCCCTAACCGGCCGCCGAATAACATCTTTGTACTACTTTTACCAAATATATTTAAATCTAGGGTTGATCTAGCCTATGCTAAAAAGAGGGGGATTAAAATCGCTCCTAGACTTTAATTGAAAATTTAGGATACTGCACAGATGGGCAATCTATTTGATGATGTCAGTCGCTTTCTTGAAACCCAACTGGAAGAATTTCTCAGAAGTCATCCCCAATTAGAATTACAGGCGCTGGTGGAACAACTGCGCGAACAGGAGCGCGATACTGCTAAACTGATTAGCGCCCTAGAAAATGAGCGTCAACGTCTCGAACAGCAAATTTTGGCCACTGCCCAAGATATCCAAACTTGGCACGCTAGAATTGATAAGGCTAAGGCCGCTGGACGGCAGGACTTGCTTAAGGCTGCTAGTGAACGCGAGGCGGCCCTATTTCGTCAGGGTAATCAACTTTGGGGACGGATGGAAGGGGTGAAAAAACGTCTGAGTCAATCCCAAGAGTTACTGCAACAGGTCCAACAACGTCGTCAAGAAGTGCAAATTAAAGCCGAAAAAGCCCCTAAAAATCAGTCCCGTGACTGGGAAACCACTTTTTGGGATCAACCCCAAGAATCGGACTATCAGCGCTCGAACTACGATAATCTCGATCTAAAATTTAAAGAATGGGAAATGGAAGAAGAATTGAAAAAATTAAAGCGAGAAATGGGACGATAATTACTGTTATTAGGGGAACTGGGGAACTGGGGAAGTGGGGAAGTGGGGAAGTGGGGGAATTTCAACTAAAACCCTAAAACCCTAAAACCCCCCGCAACGCGCACGCAGTGACCACCCCAACACTCCAACATCCCAACATCCCAACATCCCAACACCCTAAAACCCCAAAACCCAACACCTAAAAATTCCCCAGAATTGTTCCTCTTAGAAAACGATGGCATCTCAAGCACAAAATCCTGAAAATCAACCCTCCTCTACCCTCGAAGAAATCCGGGCCGCTCGTTTAGAAAAAGTGGCAGGATTGCAAAAAGCTGGCTTAAATCCCTACGCTTACCAGTGGAAATCTACCGCTCACGCTCAACAATTACAGGAGCAGTACGCTGACTTAGCCCCGGGGGAAGAAATTAGCGTCGAAGTAGCCATTGCTGGTCGGATTATTGCCCGAAGAATTATGGGTAAACTAGCCTTTTTTAACCTGCAAGATGAAACGGGAACGATTCAATTATACCTCGATAAAAAACGCATTAGTGAAACCATGGCCGCCGTGCCGAATGCCTTTAACACGGTAATTAAACTGACCGATACGGGCGATATTTTAGGAGCAAAAGGCACAATTAAACGCACAGAACGCGGGGAATTATCTATCTATGTAAACGAGTACGAAATTCTCACCAAATCCCTCTTACCTCTCCCGGATAAATGGCACGGTTTAACCGATGTAGAAAAACGTTATCGACAAAGATATGTGGATTTAATTGTTAATCCGGAAGTGCGACAAACTTTTCGCCGTCGCGCCCAAATTACCGCTGCCATTCGCAGATATTTAGACCAAGAAGGTTTTATTGAAATTGAAACTCCCGTGCTACAAAGTGAAGCGGGAGGAGCCGATGCTAGACCGTTTATTACCTATCATAATACGCTGGAGATGGAGTTATATCTCCGCATTGCCACCGAGTTACATCTAAAAAGATTAATAGTGGGTGGTTTTGAAAAAGTCTTCGAGTTAGGCAGAATTTTTCGCAATGAAGGGGTTTCTACTAAACACAACCCCGAGTTTACTTCCATCGAAATCTATCAGGCCTACGCCGATTATTATGACATGATGGAGTTAAACGAAAACATTATCGTTAATGCCGCACAAGATGTTTTAGGTACGCTGAAAATCACCTATCAAGACAGGGAAATTGACCTAACTCCTCCTTGGCGACGAGTGACCATGCACGAATTAGTCCAAGAAATAACCGGGGTTGACTTTAATAGTTTTGATGATTTCGAGTCGGCTCGTATTGCCGCAGAAAATGCCGGCATTGGCGTTCCAGAGGACTGTAAAACCATCGGTAAGCTCTTAAATGAAGCTTTTGAACAAAAAGTCGAAGAAACCCTAATACAGCCCACTTTTGTGCTAGATTTTCCCGTGGAAATTTCGCCTTTAGCTAAACCCCATCGCTCAAAAACTGACCTCGTAGAAAGATTTGAATTATATGTGGTTGGACGGGAATTAGCTAATAGTTTTTCTGAGTTAACCGATCCCATCGATCAACGGCAAAGATTAGAAGCACAGGCACTCAAAAAAGCGGCTGGAGATTTGGAGGCCCAAGGCGTTGATGAGGACTTTTTAACCGCTTTAGAATACGGAATGCCCCCCACGGGAGGCTTAGGAATTGGCATCGATCGCCTGATCATGTTATTAACCGATTCTGCCAGTATTCGCGATGTGATTGCTTTCCCCTTATTAAAAAGTCAAAGTACAGCGATTAAATCTTTTGACTACGATCAGGACAAAAAAATTCTGAAAGTGGAATTTAATCACGGTGGTATCTATCTTTATCATGATCTACCTTTGGCAGTATATAAAGATTTTCAGTCCGCACCATCGAAAGGACAGTTTTTTGTCGGACAAATTCGCGATAAATACAGTTTTGACAAGGAATTGTAAAAGTTAGGGTCACTTCAGTTAAGTAGATAGGTGTTAAAAGTTGTCAGACACCCCCCTTATCAAGGGGGCAGGGTAGGGTTGATTCATGAATCAACCCTACTATGAATCAACCCTACTATGAATCAACCCTAGGGGCAGTGGGGATCAGAGGCAAAATCCATCTTCAATTTAATTATAACTACTTCAGTTATCAGTTATCAGTTATCAGTCATAATTCATGATCCCTTTTTACCCTTGACTTCCTGCCAAGTGTTACCGACTCCCTGTAAAACCCCGCGAACTACTAAACCAATACCGCGACCGATAACTTGGATAAGGATATAGACTACTCCCTTACCTGCCACCCGAAAAAAAGCGCGTAAACGAGGAGATAAAGAGTCTCTTAATTCTAAGGCGATCGAAACTAACCAGGGTATGCCTGTTAAACTGTTTAATTCTTCCTGTCGGGGGAAATAAATGGCTAGAGATTTGATTTGTCCCTCGCTATAGTGAAATAATTGATATTGACTTTCAAATATATCTTTGGGGTCTTGCCAATATTTTTGCCGTCGGTATTTCCAAGATAATTCATTGCGGATTTTAGCTAATTTTCTGGCGATGAGAAATTCTGAACGGTAAAGTTTTTGTTTGACTCTTTCGGATTCCGAGAAGTTATTGAGAATAATTACTGTCACTGCATTGGCAATATTATGAAGGAGATTTTGCAGGAGAATTTCGGCTCTGGCGATGGTTTCAGGAGCGTTAGCTCGGTATTCTACTCCGTCAATAGTTAAACTATTTTCGTACACTAAATAGGAAAATAAGTCAAGAGTAAAAGGAATTTTATTGAGGATTTCTGCTTGAATTGCCTCTCTTTCTTCCAGAATAATTTCGTTAAGTCTGCTTTTACTAATTTCGTCAGAAACCGAGGCATTAATTTCTAAAAATTTACGGGTAACTTTCTCCCAGATATCGTAAATAATCAGATTTAAGCGACTGGTTAATTCCCCGCTAGTAATCTGTAAATATCTCATTTCATCGACATTTTTGCGAATTTCATCGAGAACTAAATACAATAATTCCCGTTGCCGATTATCCTGTAAAACATCAATTTCAAAACTGATCTTGGTTCTATTAATTAAAGGCGATCGAATGACCGCTAAAGTGGACTCAAAAACCGCCGAAACACAGAGGGGACGCTCGCGGCTTAAAATTGGTAATTCCCGATCGATATTGTTAATTATTACCGAGGGTGTCACTGAAGCTGAATTGTAATAGCTCCCTTCCAGGGGAATCAGTTTTCTGACTAGCCATAGGGCTGCTAAAAGTTCTCGTTTTCTTCCCTGCCAGTAAAAGCGATCAAAGCCGGATAAAGACTGTTGATTGAGGTGGAGATCAATTAAATGTAATTCACTTTCGATGCGATTTAATCCCGTTTTTCCGGCACTGATTAACCAATGGCTAGGGGCTAAACTTGAACGAGTAGCAATGGTGAGAGGGGAAGGGGCGACATCTGGGGATTCATCCCGGGAAATTTGCCCTAAAATAGTGATAAATTGCTCTAGGTTTGTGCCTTTGGGAATATAACCGGCGATGCCTAATTCTCTGGCGATTAGTTGCTGTCTGGAATCGAGAGGAAAGGTTAATAGAACAATTTTACTTTCAGGATAGCGAGAGTGGAGAATTTCACAGTAAGACCAATCAAAGAGAGGATCGATAATAATAATTTCGGGGGAGGGATTAAGAGTCAAAGCGAAAATTGTTTCTAAATCCCCTTCGGTGACGATACTAATATTTTCTATCCGCGACAATGCCTGCACCAGACCCAAGCGAAAAATCGGGTCATTATCGATGATAATTAAGGTGAGAGGGCGATCGATCACAAGAGTTGCAGCCTGTCAACGGATACTATTCACAGGGTCAATTATACAGTTATCTGGCTCATTTGTTTTGTTTATAGCCATAGAAATCGATGCGATAATCGGTAATTTTTACCCCCGTCGATGCCTCGATCTGTTTAATTAATTCTGGGGGAAGTTGGATATGCACATCGATGATTTGTTGGCTGTCCAGACAATTGACGTGACTGTGGGAGTCGCTGATGTTACCGTAGAGTCTGCCGTCCCAGCGTTCCACAGATTCGATAATGCCTTGACCGGATAGAGCTTCTAGGTTTTGGTACACTGAGGTATGACCGATGTTCTTTCCTTGCAGATTGAGACGATCATAAATTTCTCGCGCTGATAGGTGTTCCTGCGCTTGCCACAGCAATTCTAAAATATAGCGACGCTGACGACTAACCCGCATTCCTAAAGTTTGACACCTTTCGATCGCATCTTCTAAACACCGGATCGGTTTTTGTTTTACCTCCAAATTGTCCATAGTTGTATCCGTTGACCTCCGCCCTAATACATAGTCATTACCAGTTTAGCTTAGTCTTTTGATCGATGTCCACATTGCCCCAGTTTTTATCGTTTTGGGGAGACAGGAGACAGTTATCAGTTATCAGTTACCAGTTATCAGTTATCAGTGGGTAAGTTAAGCTGTTGACTATCTAAATTACTTGTTAAGAGTGTCTATGAGCGGGGAGCAGGAAGAAATAGTCTGATCATTTGTACTAAAATTCCCAAATTTACACAATTCTGGCTTTAAGTCAATAGCCTTTACAAAACTTCAAAAATTGTCACACAAAAAAATGTCACCACTAGCGGCTTTTTTTGGGCAAGAGTATCAACACATTCCCCTGATTGCCTTGGTTTTCCGTTGATTTAAGGTTTAATGCTTAAACTAAGCCCACAGCATACCACGATCATACCATATTATTAAATGTAGGCAACCCCGATTTACAGCTAAATTTTGGCAAATTCTGGGAAAATCAAAATCTTGTAACTTACTTGTTACATTTAACTAATCGCCCCAAATATTTAAATATTTTAATTATTTACCTTAAATTTATAATTTTTACTTATTCTTGAAAGCTGATTAACTAGGGTTGGGCAAAAAAGCTTGTAAGCTCTATTTAAAGTCAGTCGAGTCGCTTAGTATCGGGAGACAGATGTGACTTGTATAGCTTCCCAGTTTTTGAGATTTGAAGACTTTTTAGAAGCATTTTGAAAGCGTCTTAGCCGATGGATTAAATATGAATTATCAGCCATAGAAATCTTCGTCAAGAATCTGTTCTAAGGAAAAAGGGCAGTCTAAGGGATATGCTTCCTCTGGAGGAATCGCAATTCCAAAGTCAGCCAATTTACTTTCCTTGATGGCAATTTTACGACCTTTAGGATAGGTTTTATCGATGGCGATTGCTAAATGAGATTTCAAAGAAGGGGTGTTTTCCAGTAAGGAGATAACTCGTTCCCTCTGTTCGACAATGGAGCTATACCAGCTAGATTTTATGCTTTCAGAGGCGGAGGATTGTACTTGTAATTTCAGTAAATGAGCCAGCAAAATCATTAAATTTCCTTCCAAGGCATTTTTATCTGATTTACCCAATTCTTTCAACTCCTCAACTAAATGAGATACATCTAATGCCTGAAAATCTCCTTGTTCTAACTGACCTATTGTTGTTATCAGCCATAATTGAAAATCTTGTTCATAGAGTTCTGATTTAGTTATCATAATTCCTTCGATAATAGTTAATCTAGACTGAATTATACTCTATTTTGCAGATTTCGGATGTTTCTAGCGGTAAATGTTAAGTTTTACTACAGGATTTAACATCTGCGCCTATGCCCTATTCCCCTATCCTTAGGATAAGCTGTTAATTAAGCATTTAAATTGCTTGTTGAGATCTGGCACTCTTGCAACAGTAAAGGGATAGGCGGTTAAAATACATCTTAGCTTAAGGACTAGAGAAGATTATGAGACTAGAAAGAGAAGATTTTGATTGGGCGGTACAACAAAACCTAATTACTGCCAGTCAATCTGAAAATTTATGGACGGCTTTTTTATCCCGTTATCCCCAAGAAGATGAAGTTAATCGCCCTCGCTTTAATTTCGCTAATGTGGCCTATTATTTTGGGGCATTAATTGTTATCTCTGCCCTGGGGTGGTTTATGAACAAAGCCTGGGAGAGTTTCGGCGGTGCGGGACTATTTTTTATCGCCCTGTTTTATGCAATTTGTTTTATTTTTGCGGGAAAAAATCTCTATTTTCAGCAAAATCTCAAAATACCCGGCGGCCTTTTATTTACCATGGCAGTGGCAATGACTCCCTTAGCAATCTATGGTTTACAACGCTGGACAGGATACTGGCAAGCCGGATATCCGGGCATCTATCGAGATTTCCATACATGGATTAAAGGCAGTTGGTTTTTAATGGAATTAGGCACGATTATCGCAGGATTAATAACTTTGAGATTTGTTAAATTTCCTTTCTTAACTGCACCGATCGCCTTTAGTCTTTGGTATATGTCAATGGACTTAACCCCTTTACTATTTGGAGAGAACGAATATACATGGAGAGGACGACTGTGGGTATCCTTTTGGTTTGGAATTGCCTGTTTAATAACGGCCTATTTAATTGATGTACGTCAGCGTCGCAGTCGGGGAGATTTTGCTTTTTGGCTATACCTATTCGGATTAATTATGTTTTGGTTTAGTCTATCTTTCCTAATCGATGATAATGAAGCGCAACGATTTTTGTACTGTCTAATTAACTTGGGATTGATGTTATTATCCGTCCTGCTAAAAAGAAGATTATTTGTTGTTTTCGGAGGTATCGGAGTATTTGCCTATCTTTCCTATCTCTCCTATCGTCTCTTTGCCGATTCAATTTTCTTTCCCTTTGCCCTAACCGCCCTAGGACTTGGTATTATCTATATGGGAGTTTTGTATCAGCGTCATTACCCAACCCTGGCTAGATTTATTGAAAGTTATATTCCTCTCGAATGGCGCAATTTATTACCCAAAGATCGATAATTAGGAGAAATGGGGATATGGGGAAATGGGGAGATTCAACTAAAAAACCCCAAAACCCCAAAACCCCAAAACCCAACACCATCTTTTTTACTTTTATGAAAATACTTATCGTTGATGATGAAAAAGAATTAACCGAACCCTTAGAACAAATTCTTGCTCAAGAAGGCTATGAAGTTGATATTGCTGATAATGGTCGGACGGGTTTAGAATTGGCACAAGAGAATAATTATGACCTCTTAATTCTCGATTGGATGTTACCCCAGCAATCCGGATTACAAATCTGTCAATATTTACGCAATCAAGGGGACACCACTCCCGTTTTGTTTCTAACCGCTAAGGATACCATAGATGATCGAGTAGCGGGATTAGATGCCGGTGCTGATGATTATTTAGTCAAACCCTTTCAACTGCGAGAATTATTAGCGAGAGTCCGCGCTTTATTGCGTCGTTCTCCCAATTTTGAAGCTAGTAATAGCAGTAAATTAAAATGTGCTGATTTGGAACTCGATAGCGAAAATCAAGTGGCCTATCGTCACGGTCGCACGATTAGTTTATCAGCAAAAGAAGTACAATTATTGACTTTATTTATGACCCATCCGGGTCAACTTCTCACCCATGAACAAATTTATCAGCATCTCTGGTCAGAAGGAGAGCAACCTAATAGTAATGTCGTTCCTGCCCTGATGCGCTTGCTGCGTCGTAAAATCGAAGCGGCCGGGGAAACACCTCTCATTAATACTGTCTATGGGAAAGGCTACCGTTTCGGGGAAAATTAGGGAATGGTGAAAGATAATGAGAATAAGTAACTGGTTATAATTAAATTAAAAATGGATTTTAGGTTCGATCCCCCCTGCCCCCCTTAATAAGGGGGGTGCCGATAGGCGGGGGGATCCCCCCTTAATAAGGGGGGTGCCGATAGGCGGGGGGATCCCCCCTTAATAAGGGGGGTGTCTGATAATTTTTAACGCCTACCTACTTAGCAACTGATTACTGATTACCGATATATGTTATCCTGCCTACAAATTCAAAATTTTACCCTCATCGATCGCTTAGAATTAACTTTCGGGAACGGATTAAATGTACTGACCGGTGAGACGGGGGCAGGAAAATCGATTATATTAGATGCGATCGATATTGTTCTCGGTGGTAAAGTCAATCATCGCGTCATCCGTCAGGGAAGCCAACAATCAACCCTAGAAGCGACTTTTTCTCTCACCCCAGAATTAATTGCTTGGCTAGAAAGTCAGGAAATTGACCCATTAGAGGATAATAGTCTGACCATCAGCCGGGAATTAGTGATTACTAATAATTCCTTGCGTTCTCGTTCTCGCATTAACGGAGTCGTCGCTAATCGCCAACAAATGGCGCAAATAAGAGATTTTTTGGTAGAAATCACCGCTCAAGGTCAAACAGTTCAGTTAATGGACGCTAATCGACAGAGGGAATTATTAGATCTCTACGGGGGTGAATCGCTGCTGCGGCAGCGGGAAAAGGTAGCCATAGCCTACCTTAACTGGCAAGAAAGCAAGAATAGTTTAAATAATAGGTTGCAATCGGAACAAAATCGCCTACAGAGATTAGATTTATTAGAATATCAACTAAAAGAACTAGAATCAGCTAATTTAACTGACGCTGACGAGTTGGAACAGTTGGAACAGGAAAGAAACCGACTCTCCCACGGTGTCGATTTGCAAAATTCCAGCTATCAAGTCTATCAACTACTCTACCAAAATGATCGCGATCAACCGGCCGTCGCCGATTTGTTAGGAAAAGCTGAAAATATCTTGACAAATATGATGGTTTATGATATCAGTTTAGAGCCAATTTTAGAGATGGTGCGATCGGCATTAAATCAGGTGGTGGAAGCGGGACAGGAAATCAACGTTTATGGGGATAGTCTAGAGGCAGATCCCGAGAGATTGAACGAGATAGAAGAGAGAATTGTCCAACTTAAGCGCATTTGTCGCAAATATGGCCCAAGTTTAGCCGAAGCGCTCGATTATTATCAGAAATTACAGCAGGAATTAGCGGAGTTGACGGGAGAAGGACAATCCATTGAAGAATTAGAAAAAATTTGTCAGCAACAGGAAAACATCTATCGAGAAACTAGCACCCAGTTGACCTTTTTGCGACAACAAACCGCTAGTCAACTAGAAAAACAATTGGTACAGGAATTAAAACCTTTAGCCATGGAAAAGGTGATTTTTGTCTGTCGGATTAACCCGGGTAATCCTAGCAGTCTGGGAGTCGATCAAGTGGTATTTTATTTTAGTCCCAATCCGGGGGAAAAAATCCAACCTTTATCCAGTACCGCTTCCGGAGGAGAAATGAGTCGTTTTCTCCTAGCGTTAAAGTCCTGTTTTTCCCAATCCCAATCGGCAGCAGCAACCCTAATTTTTGATGAAATTGATGCGGGAGTATCGGGAAAAGTTGCCCAAGCAATTGCCGATAAATTAGATCAATTAGGTCAACAATATCAAGTTTTATGCGTTACTCATCAACCCTTAGTGGCTGCTTTAGCTGATCACCATTTTCGAGTTTATAAACAAATGATTGCCGAAGATAATCCCACTAATCTCTCGGAAATTCGCACGGTTGTCCGGGTTACTTCTCTCGATAATCGTCAGACGAGAAGGGAAGAATTGGCACAATTAACGGGAGGAAATTCGGCAGCAGATGCCATCGCTTTTGCCGAGTCTTTATTGGAGAAAGCGGCTGCCAAAAAACAGTAAGATTTAACCTTGAAATTGACTGATTAACCAACGTCCCACCTGACTTTGATCCTTGCTGCGTGCCTGTTGTAAAGCTGACTCTAAAACCGCGAGTTTTAAATTAGGTAAAACCTTTGATATATCAATTCTTTTGCTACCTCGATCGATTATTTCAAAAGCGAATATTTGAGGATCATTTACCTTAACACTCCAGTATTCACTAACTCCTAATTCTTCATAGAGTAAGCGTTTATTACCTAAGTCATCATTGAGGGTAGATTTTGAGATTTCAATGACTAAATCTGGTGGGGGATACTGATTTAAATCAATAATCGAAGTACCGTAGGAAATTAGATTAGCTTTCTCCGCAAAATAATAAGATATATCTGGTTGAACTTCTCGATAAACCGACTTGCGAAAACTGCAATTATCTTTGGCATTAAAGGCCAAATTTTTTAGGGTAGCATAGAGACTAACAGCGAAGATCAAAATAGCATGATCGCTGGCATGATCGTTACCAATAGGAGTCATTTCTAATCGATAATAGCCATTGTAATAATAACTTTTTCCTTGATTTTCTGGGAAGTTGTTAATTGCTTCTAAGTATTCTTCCCAACTAGCTTTAATCCATAAATCTGTCGAGATAGTAGTTTCTAGCTGTTGCATAATATTAGCCTCGATTTTATGGAGTTAACCTTGAAATTGAGTGATTAACCAACGTCCCACCTGACTTTGATCTCTGGTGCGTGCCTGTTGTAAAGCTGACTCTAAAACCGCAAGTCTTAAATTAGGTAAAACCTTTGATATATCAATTCTTTTGCTACCTCGATCGATTATTTCAAAAGCGAATATTTGAGGATCATTTACCTTAACACTCCAGTATTCACTAACTCCTAATTCTTCGTAGAGCAAGCGTTTATTACCTAAGTCATCATTGAGGGTAGATTTTGAGATTTCAATGACTAAATCTGGTGGAGGATACTGATTTAAATCAATAATCGAAGTCCCATTTGGTATCAGATTCGCTTTCTCTCCTAGATAGTAAGATATATCTGGCTGCACTTCTCTAATTCCTCTTTTGCGATAGGAACAAGTGGGGAGTCCTTGAAAAGGAATTTCTTTGAGGATAGCGTAGAGACTCACCCCCAAAAAGACAACATGATGATCTCTAGCGTGTTCAAATCCAATAGGAGTCATTTCTAATCGATAATAGCCATTGTAATAATAACTTTTTCCTTGATTCTCTGGGAGGTGGTTAATTGCTGCTAAGTATTCTTCCCAACTAGCTTTAATCCATCGGTCAGTTATCCCCCTAGTTTCTAACTGTTGCATAGTTATCCAGTCCCGCTTTCAACTTTTCCTCTAATTATAGCAACTATTGCTTAAATCAGAACCAGGGAACTGAGCAAGTATAATGATAGAATAGATTAATCGAGGAAAAATTAGCCCAATTATGACCACAACTTATGATTATATAATTATCGGTGGTGGTATCACCGGTTCTGCCTTAAGTTATGAACTAGCTAACCTAGGCAGTCGAGTCCTCTTATTAGAAAAAGAAACCCATCCCCTCAACGCCACTTTCTACAGTTACGGGGGTTTAGCCTATTGGTCGGCCACCACAGAAATCGAGAGAAAATTATACCAAGAAGGTCGAGAAATTCAGCGCAATTTATCGCAGGAATTGGGCATAGATAACGAATACCGGGACATAGAGCTAATTCTCACCGTTAACCCCGAAGATGATCCAGTCGCTGTGGCCGAAAAATTTGCTATCTTTGCTATTACTCCCGAAATTCTCGATCCGCAAGCAGCGATCGCTTTAGAACCTCTATTAAATCCCGCAGCTATCTCCGGAGTTTTACGACTGCCCCACGGTCACATCAACGCCGAAAAAACTAATCTTGCCTATCAACAAGCTTTTCTACGTCTGGGAGGCAAGATTATTCGGGAAGCTGTCATCGAATTAATTGAAACTGCATCGAGAATTACCGGCGTAAAAACTCCTAAAAATAATTATTATGCTGGGGAAACTATCGTTTGTGCGGGGGGATTAACCCGGTCTTTACTGCAAAAATCTGGTATTACTGCTTCCGTCTATTTTACCCATGCCCAGGTGATCAAAATTCCCCCCACTGAGATCAAATTCAACACCCTAGTTATGCCCGCAATTCCTGCTAGATTGGTATTAGAGCAAAAAATTACCCAACTAGAAAATCAGGGCATTTGGCAGAGAGAAACCCCAGAAATAATTGCCAGTGTTTTAGAAACGGGGGCGGTACAATTCCGGGATCAAAGCCTTTATCTAGGGCAAATTAGCGCCATTATCACCGATCCAGACGGGATTTTAAACCCTCTGGCGGGGGAAAAAGCAATACGCGCCGCCGTGGGGATATTGCTGCCCTCTTTAGCCTCTCTCCCCGGAAGCTGTCATCATTGCCTAGTGGCCTTTGCCCCCTCGGGACAGCCCCTAGTGGGAGCGATCGCCGATAAAGTGGGATTGCAGGTATTTTCTGGCTTTACCAGTACACTTGTATCGGCTCCGCCCCTAGCCCGACGTTTCGCACGTCATCTGCTGGGGGAAAATGACGAGATAATTACTAATTTAAGTAGTCGTGCAAAATTAATTTCCTAGTCGAGACAGGAGACTCCGAGACAGGAGACTCCGAGACAGCTATCAGGGATCAGATTTGAATTTTTAGTTCACTGTTTACTGATCACAACAAAAAGCGTTTGGCTGACGGGTGACGGCTTGGATGTGTAATTAATTTTGCTTAGGTACTTAACCAAATAATAGAGTTCTTGCATAATTAATTTTTGAGAGTGCAAAAATGAGAAAAATAGACATAAAATTGCATAAAACTCCTAAATAGAGCATTTAATTGATTAATGCTCATTTTTAATTCTCCTGACGACCGGCTACTGGCTCCTGACTCCTCACCTAACGGAAGATTTTTGATTTTTGCAAGAGGTCTAATTATCGCCTCTTTACAAAAGTACTGATAGTTGCAATTAATCCTAATCGACTTTTTCCAACTGCCAAAGAATTTGGTTTCCCTCGCGTCTGACCCGGGAGATTACCCAATTTCGCCACGGCCAATGGTCGCCTCGACTGGTAACGGCACCTGGATTAATATCCATTAAATCGGCCACTTCGGCGCTGGTAATCAAATAACCTCGATTGGCCACTTCATCGGCAATGCGTAGGGTTTCGATGAGATTTCTTAGCTGGCCAACTCTTTCTCCCCGGGGTAATTGGATTTCATCGCCAGCGCTATTAGGTGGTTCATTCATAGTTAGGGTCTGGTCAAAGTTTATTAACAATTAAAAATTGTCGGTTGAGGCAAACAATCAAGCTTTCCTCTCGTTATTCTATCGATTCTATCAATAATAGTTGTCATCAAAACAGTCCTATCTTCTCGAATCTTACCGTCATATCTTTACTAAAACCCTAAAAACCTCTTGACAAAAAACACAAAATATAGTAAAGAAATCAGGGTAAGCTCATCTTAGACAATCCTTGACAAAATGAACTTTATCTGAGTTGCCTACCCACGATTCAGGCATATTTGAGGAGAATTCGCCATCTCAATTGTTGAGCAACAATCGACCAAATAGGTCGAGTTCCTAACTATTCTGATTGACTGGTATCACTTGAAATGCCCATGCTTATCACCAAATTGGCCAATTGTCAATAGGGTTTGAGATGCGCTCACCCTGGGGAAAGTAATCAGTTATCACTGATAACTGATTACTGATAACTGATTACTGATAACTGATCACTGATAACTGCTATAAAATTGGACTAGCCTTTTTCCCCAGAAAAAAATTCCCCCTCCATGACCTTAATCCTCTACAACACCCTCAGTCGTCGCGAAGAACCCTTTACCCCCCTCATCCCCGGCATTGTCTCCATGTATTGCTGCGGCATTACCGTCTATGATTATTGCCATTTGGGTCATGCGCGTACCTGTGTGGTTTGGGATGTGGTGCGGCGTTATTTAGAGTATCTCGGTTATAAAGTGCGCTATATTCAGAATTTCACCGATATTGACGATAAAATTCTCAATCGGGCTAAAAATGAACATACCACCATGGCAGCCGTGGCCGAGAGATTTATCGAGGCCTACTTTGAAGATATGGCAAAATTAGGAGTCAGACCGGCGGACGCTTATCCCCGGGCAACTCATACCCTCGACGGTATCAAGCGCCTAGTCCATGAATTAGAACAAAAAGGCTATGCTTACCCCAGCGATGGCGATGTTTACTATTCCGTCCGTCGTTTTTCCGATTATGGCAAACTATCAGGGCGAAAACTGGATGATCTGCAAGCCGGCGCCAGCGGCCGGGTAGAAACCGACGACCCGGAAGCAGTTAAGAAACAAGACCCCTTTGATTTTGCCCTCTGGAAGGGGGCAAAATCGGGGGAACCTAGTTGGGATTCTCCCTGGGGTCAAGGTCGTCCGGGGTGGCATATTGAATGTTCGGCCATGGTCAAAGAACAATTGGGAGAAACTATCGATATTCATGTGGGGGGAAGTGATCTAATTTTTCCCCACCACGAAAACGAAATCGCCCAAAGTGAAGCGGCTACCGGTAAACCTCTGGCCCACTATTGGTTACATAATGGCATGGTCAAGGTGGCAGGGGAAAAAATGTCGAAATCCCTCGGTAATTTCATCACTATTCGCGAGTTATTGGCAAAATATGACCCCTTAGCCGTGAGATTATTAATTTTAGGCGCCCAATACCGCAAACCGATCGATTTTTCCGATGAGGGATTGCTGGCGGCCACTAATGGCTGGCATACTTTACAAGAGGGTTTATCCTTTGGTTATAAGCATCTTCAGCAAGATAATCCTGGAATTACTGACCAAGAGCTAGAAAATCGCTTTCAAGAGGCGGTAAATCACGATTTTAACTTTGCCGGTGGTTTAGCGGTGTTATTTGAAATCGCTAAGGAATTACGCAAGGAAGGTAATAATTTAACCCATGCGGGTAAGACAGACAGCAATCTGGCCCAATTAGCGGTAAAATGGCATACTTTGGTGAAATTGTCTAGGGTTTTGGGCCTAGAAATTGCCGCCGACCAGAGGGAAAACCCTGTTTCTGAGGGAATTAGTGCAGCGGATATCGAAAATCTGATCCAACAACGGACAGAGGCAAAAAAAGCGAAAAATTACGCCGAAAGCGATCGCATTCGCGCAGAATTAAAAGCCCAAGGCATTAGTTTAATCGACCAACCCGGGGGAGTCACTAAATGGTTAAGAGAGGGAGACTAGAAATTCTTTAACCACTTCCTCCACCCTACGATCGCGTCCATCCACCTGATAGTTTAATTTCTGCATAGCTGTGGAGGTAATTTTGCCGGTGAGTTTGTCTAAAACCTGTCGCAATTGCGGATATTTTCGCAAACTATCCAGGTTAAAAATCGGTACCGCTTCGTAGGGAGGAAAATAGCGTCGATCATCTTCTAGGATGACTAAATCTAGCACGGGAATTAAGCCATCGGTGGAATTTCCCGCCACTAAATCCACTTGTTTTTCGGCTAAAGCGCGGTACATTAACCCTAAATCCATCACTTTCGGGGGTCCGGCAAAATTTAGCCCGTAGGTCTTCGCTAATCCCTTGTAACCGTCTTCCCTTTCCAAAAATTCATAACCAAAACCCGCTTGCCAATTGGGGGTATATTTAGCCACTTGCGAGAGAGTTTTCAGATTGTATTGACTGGCGGTTTCTCCCCGGATAACAATGGCGAAAGTATTCTCGAATCCTAAACTGGGAAAGACTTCTAGATTAAATTTTTCTGGATAAATCTCCTGCAGCTTTTCAGAGACTAATCGGGCATCGTTAAGGGGTTTTTCTTGCAAAATTCCCGTGAAAGCCGTGCCAGAATACTCCACATAACCGTCGATTTTACCCGCTTTCACCGCTTCATGACAGATCAGAGTACCACCGAGATTAAATTGACGCTCAACCCGTAAATTCGTCTCTTTTTCGATTTCCTGTGCCAAAATTTCCCCTAAAATCACCTGTTCAGTAAAATTTTTGGAACCGATCACCACTGTGCCGGGGGATGAATGGAAAATTTGAGTCAAGAGGAAAGATAGCAGGGCCAACCCGATTAAACCTAAGCCCCATTGCCATTTAGAGGGCTTTTTCGGACGTTGCGAAGGGGAAAAGGTCTTTTCTAGCCGACCGAGACTCCAATCGGCAACAAGGGCTAAAAAAGCGGCAGGAATTGCCCCCGCCAAAATTAACTGATTGTTGACCGTGGCAATACCGCGAAAAATAAACACTCCCAAACCACCGCCACCGATGGCAGCTGCGATCGTGGCCACACCGATAGCAATCACCGTCGCAATTCTCACTCCTGCCAAAATTGTCGCCCTGGCCAGGGGTAATTCGATATAGCGCAGGATTTGACCGTCGGTCATGCCTAGGGATAACCCGGCTAATTTTAATTCGGGATCAACTTTTTTGATGCCCAGATAGGTATTTAAAACAATTGGCAGTAAAGTATAGAGAGTTAGGGCAACAATAGCGGGAATTTTGCCGATTCCTCCCAAAAAAGGCACGGAAATTAAAAAACCAAATAGGGCTAAACTGGGGATAGTCTGTAGGGTGTTAACGATCGCTATAATTGGTGGGGCGAGAATAGCTTGACGACTAATTAAAATACCTAGAGGAATCCCGATTAAGCTACCCATAGCCATGGCTATTCCCGTCAAGAAAAGATGCTCTCCAGTGCGAAAAGCGATTTCCCCCGCATAATCTAGCCAAAAACTATCCATAAACTTCTCTTAAAGCGGCTGCTTCATCCTATTGTGTAGAATAAATGGGATCTATTAGTTCCAGTCTTTATTTAAAGATTCTATCACCATCTTGACATTATTTCCTCGCTAAAGACAAATGACTAACAAATTTAATCCTCGGGCTAAAACTGTTGCCGATTGGGCCTATATCGGTATTGATAAACATTTTCATAAAGTTCTTAAACACGAAGCTGGGGTTTTACTCGATCAGGATACGGAAGAATTACATCAAATTCGTGTGGGAATGCGCCGTCTTCGCAGTACCTTAACCGGTTTTGCCCCCGCTTTAACCATGCCGAAATCTGCCGACCAAAAACGGGTGGGTAATCTGGGCAGAATTTTAGGAGAATTGCGGGATTTAGATGTGTTAAAATCGGCTTTTGTCGGCCATTATCAGCCAATTTTACCACCGAAAGAACAGGATTTACTGAAGAAAGTTTTACAAGTTCTCGAACACCGAAGGGAGAAGGCTTTTGCTAAGGTAGAAAAACTCTTAAAGTCCGATAAATTTCTCAATTTTAAGGCAGATTTTGCCAGTTGGTTGGATAATCCCACCTATCAACCGATTGGAAAATTAGATATTGCCACAGTTTTACCAGACTTATTATTACCGCAAGCGAGTCGCTTTTTACTCCATGAAGGCTGGTTAGTTGGGGTAAATTTAGAGGACTATAAAAGATTACGAGAGTTTTCTAGTCAAGAAATTGATGACTTATTGGAAAAAGAAGGATTATTACTGCACGATCTCCGTAAAGAAGCCAAGCGTTCCCGCTATAATATGGAGTTATTCCCTCAGTTTTATGGCGACAAATATCGAGAGTATCTAGAAGATATTAAAAACCTTCAAAGTATTCTCGGAGAAATGCAGGATTGTTGTGTTCTCTCGGCTTTTCTTAGCCAAATTTTCCCTAATTGTCTTGCCAAGGAAATGCCCACCTTACTAGAAATTTTCCGAAATATCCGTCACCAAAAATGGCAAGAATGGCAACCTCTACAAAAGAAATTCCTTGACGCTGACACCAGAAAAAGTCTGCACCAGACAATTTTACAGCCTATTTTTCGGCCAAATAGTGTAGAATTAGAAACTAATCCAGAATTCTGAGATTAGAAACCGATGAATTTTTTTCAAAAGTTAAACCACGCCATTAGTCAAAACCAGACTCTACTTGTCCTCGGTTTAGATGCTAACCCCGAAATGATGCCCTCCACCCCGGGAGAATTAATCGTTAATTTAGAACAGTGGCTCAAGTTTATTATCGATGAAACTGCCCCTTTTGTCTGTGCCTACAAACCAACTTTAGGCTTTTATCAAGCTTTGGGAGCGGCAGGGTTAGAATTATTACAGCGAATTTTAACGGCAATTCCCGATCATATCCCGGTAATTTTGGATGCTAAACACGGCGATATTAATACTAGCAGTATTTTAGCCGAGACTATCTTTAAAACTTGGCAGGTGGACGCGGTTACTCTCAATCCCTACTCCGGACAGGATCACGTTGCTCCTTTTTTAGTTTATCCCGAGCATGGCGCTTTTATCCTTTGTCATACTTCCAATCAAGGCGCGATTAATCTGCAAGAATTCCCCAGTCGCGACAATCCTTTTTATCTGCAAGTCGTCAAAGAAGCTTGTACTTGGGGAACTCCCGAACAAGTATTTTTAGAAGTGGGAACCACTCAACCGGAGATTTTGAAAAAAATTCGCAATTTTGCCCCCGAAAGATTGATTTTATTACGCAGTATTTGGGAAGACAAAAGTAAATTCTCCGAGTTAATTACTGTGGGTTTAAATAGTCATGGCGAGGGTTTATTAATTCCTGTACCCCAAGACTTTTTATCTCAACCCGATTTGGGGGCAAAAGTCAAGGATTTACGCGAGGAAGTCAACAAAATTAAACAAAATCACCAGCAAGAATCGAGCGGAGATGATACTTGGACTGCTAACGTTTGTCTTTTAAAACAACATCCTCATCAGGATTTAATTCTACAATTATTTGATATTGGTTGCTTGCTGTTTGGCGATTATGTGCAAGCATCGGGAGAAACTTTTTCCTATTATATTGATCTGAGAAAAATTATCTCTAATCCTAATATTTTTCAGCAGGTAATTGAAGCCTATGGAGAAATATTAAAAACCTTGACATTTGACCGCATTGCTGGTATCCCCTACGGCTCTTTACCTACAGCCACGGGTTTATCTTTATTATTAAATCATCCGATGATTTTCCCCCGCAAAGAAGTAAAAGCTCACGGCACAAGAAGAGTAATTGAAGGTAATTTTCAAGTGGGGGAAACCGTGGTAGTGGTGGACGATATTTTAATTTCTGGCAAAAGTGCGATCGAGGGGGCAGCAAAGATTAAATCGGCGGGATTATTAGTTAATGATATCGTGGTTTTTATCGACCATGGTGGCCCTGTTAAAGAGAAACTTCGTAGTCATGGTTATCAAGCTTATTCGGTTTTAACCCTGGCAGAAATTACCGATACTCTCTACGAAGCGGGAAGGCTGACAGAAGCAGAATATAGCTGTTTTTTAAATCGCTCCCATTGATATTTAGGGTTTGCGGCAAAAAGTAGGGGCGAAGCATTCGGATAGAATATCTAGGGTTTCACCGATAGGTTATTGCCCGAATGCTTCGCCCCTACAGGACGCGGGCCGATGAAGAGGCCAGGTTTTGAACCACGATTCTCTCAAAATCTTGCACCTGTGGGAGCGAAACAGAACCCTAAAACCCTTACCTCGTCTATATTTCACATTTATTCAGCAAGCTCTACTTAGTTTCTAGCCTTCTTTTTCGGTAGGAGAATCGCCGAATCCTTTCTTGGAGCCTTTTGCCTTTTGCCTGTTGCCTGTTGCCTTCAGAAGCTGATTACTGATTACTGATCACTGAAAGTTGTTAAGAAGCTTGACTGCCTAAGACCTTTAGGGTATTCAGGAGCTTGATTTCTTCTTTTTCCTCAAAAATAGTTAAATCTTCGGGTTTACAACGTTTTATATGCAATTTAATCCCCTGCGCTCCTTCTGTTTTCAAATCTTCTTCGTAACCAGCTTGAGCGACTTCAGCCTCGTCTTTAGCGAGAAAAGGACCGAAATAATAAGTACATCTGGGATAGTCGGTTTTAATCTCGACCCAGTAGGCTAATCCGAACATTTCCAGTAAGCTAATCAAAAATTCTTTCATTTCGTTCCCCATCTAAATCTACTCTGGTGGTTTTGTCACGTTTGTTTACATTTCGCAAACTTCCTTCCTATTCTATTTATACTTTTTCCTTTTGGCTATTGGGAGTGTCTAAAAATACAGATTTTCAGTCGGGGGAATTTTGCCAGCGTTGACGGTAAACTTCATAAAGAGCCATACCCGCCGCCACCGAAGCATTGAGACTGGGGGTTTTGCCTGCCAAGGGGATAGATACCAACTCATCGCAGGACTTTTGGGTCAACAGACTCAAACCCTCTCCCTCCGAACCTAGCACCAATCCGATCGCACCCGTTAAATTAATTGTGTGCAAGGATTTACCACTTTTTGCCGCCGTGCCGTAGAGCCAAAAACCCGCCGCTTTTAATTCCTCTAAAGCACGATTGAGATTAACCACCCTGGCCACAGGTAAATATTCCAAGGACCCCGCCGCCACTTTCATCACCGTCGATGTCACCCCAGCGGCCCGACGTTGGGGAATAACTACCCCCTGACAACCCATGGCTTCGGCGGTGCGAATAATTGCCCCAAGGTTATGGGGATCCGTAATACCTTCAGCGATGACGATGACGGGGTGGCGACTTCTGCCCTTAGCTTTCTCGATCAGATCGGCTAATTCGATATACTCATAGGGAGACATCTGGGCGGCAATCCCCTGATGATTGGCCTTATTGGTAATCTGATCGAGACGCAGATCATCCACCTCATCAATTACCGTGCCGTTGGCCTTGGCTTTTTCTAAGAGGGTATGATAACGGGGATCGTAACGGAGTCGATTGACCACCCAAATCCGATTAAGTTGGCGCTCCTCCTCCATGGCCGTTAAAACCACCCGGCGACCGTAGAGCAGATCATCAGCTTCTTGGTTTTCTGGAGTTACTGCCGGGGATTTAGCCAGAATTAGCCCGGTTTTCGGCCGCGAGGGCCGGCGAAAATTACTATTATCGGACTTGCCACGAAATGGTCGATCGCTCATGATTGGATGGATTAAGAGTAAAGTCGGGAATCGTCCCTGAGGGCTATAATTCTAGTTTTTCTAATAGTTGATGTAATCTTGATGGGTCTTGCAGATAAAGATAGCCGAACAGGGTTTCTAAACTGCTGGCCTGCTGATAGACTTGGGCTGTCAGACGACGGCGTTTTCCCGTGACCGCATTGCGTCCCCGGCGCAGAATTTCTTTTTCTTGGTCCGTCAGATAGGGCTGCAGTTGTGCTAAATCTAAAGCCTGTTGTTCGGCCCTGACTTTGCCCACCACCTGAGCGTGATAGTCTCCCAGACGCTGGGGCGGCAGTAAATAATAGGTGCGGATGTATAATTCATAAACAGCATCCCCTAGATAGGCCAGAGAAGCAGGCGATAATCGGTCAAGACCCTCTAGGAGTTGTGACCCCTCGCCACTTAGCTGTAAGCGAATTTGTTCGAGAGGAGATTCCACGATTTACGCTTTTTCCAGATATTTGATCGCCGCTTCCAGGGTGGGTTGCAGGGAAAAAAACTTCTCCAATCGCACCAGTTTTACGGTTTGAGTTACCCGGGGATTGGTAACAATTTGTAAACTGCCCCCTTCGGTTTTGGCCTTTTTCACTAATTTTACTAGGGCCCCTAAACCGGAGCTATCGATAAAATCAATCTGAGCGAGGCTAATAATCACATCCTTGGGACCTTGCTCCACATAGCCTTCGATCACCTTACAAAAAGTCGGTTCGGAAAAGGCATCTAAAAGACCCGTCAAACGGAAAATTTGGTACTTATCTCTGACCTCACGCGTGCCTCGCAAGCTGACGGTCAAGTTAATTGCTTCTGGAATAATCGCCTCCTAGCTCTAGAGCCGTAAAAATCAAAACCCTAGTATATCCTAAAAATTTACGACCGATCCTTTTTTGCTTGCCGCATTAAATCGACAAATTTGCCAAACAGATAATCGGCATCGTGGGGGCCGGGACTGGCTTCTGGGTGGTATTGTACCGAGAAAAAGGGCAAAGACCTGTGTTTTAAACCCGCTACGGTGCGATCATTGAGGTTGAGATGGGTAATCTCCATTTGCGGATTTAAAGAAGCCTCCTGCACGGCAAAACCGTGATTCTGACTGGTAATTTCCACCTGTTGCCGCAGTCCACAGGGTTGATTTAACCCGCGATGGCCAAATTTCAGTTTAAAGGTTTCTGCTCCTAGGGATAGCCCCAAAATTTGATGACCCATACAGATGCCAAAAGTGGGTTTTTCCCCTTGTAAAAGTTGCTTGGCTAGGGCAATACCTTCGGTGACAGCCGCCGGATCTCCCGGTCCGTTAGAAAAGAAAATACCATCGGGATTATAGGCGGCGATTTTTTCCGGGGGAGTGTCGGCGGGAACCACGATCACCCGACAACCGTAGCTGGCTAAACGCCGGAGAATATTGCGTTTGATGCCAAAATCGATCGCCACCACCGTTAACGGTTCTTGATCACTATCAATTGGCGCAAATTCCCAGGCGGACGGGGTTGGAGTCGTCCATTCGTACACTTCCTTGGTGGTAACTTCTTTAACGAGATTTAACCCCGCCATACTGGGGGCCGCCTGCACTAGCCGCAGTAAATCGTGATAATCGAGTATTTCCGTAGAAATTGCCCCATTCATCGCCCCAACAGAGCGAATTTTGCGGGTCAGAGACCGGGTATCGATGCCATAGATGCCAATAACATGATGATCGGCCAGATAATCCGGTAGGGATTGGGTAGAACGCCAATTACTGGGCCGGTGGCAGATATTTTTGGCGATCGCTCCTTTCACCTGGGGACGAATTGACTCCTCATCCTCGGGGTTAACCCCCGTATTTCCCAATTCCGGATAGGTAAAAGTGACGATTTGACCGGCATAACTGGGATCGGTGAGGACTTCCTGATAACCAGTCATCCCCGTGTTAAAGACAACTTCGCCGACGGTGGTTCCCTTGGAGCCGAAGGAATAACCCTCGTAAACCGTACCATCGGCCAGAACTAATAAGGCTTTTTGACTAGCAGCACTTGATATCATCGTCAATTTTTTAATCTTGAGTAGTGGTGAGAAACAGAAGTCAAGGATAGACTAGAACAGGGACTAGAAAACGAATTGCTTAGTTTTAATTGGCTAGAGCGTTTTATGATTAAGAGTACATCCGCTCAAGGACAACAGCTTCCCCTGACTAGCCATCGGCAAGATCCTATCGCTTAAAAAATAACTATATAAGTAATATGAGTGCAAGAAAACTGACTGATGCCACGAAAAAAGAAATTCTTAAGCTTTATCGGGAAACGGAGGCCACCACTTCCACCTTAGCCGAGCGTTATGGCGTGAGTAGTTCTACTGTCAGTCGTTTTCTCAAAAATTCTTTTTCTAGCGAGGAATACGAGCAATTAATCCAGAAAAAACGCTTGGCCCGTAATCCTCGTGGCCTCGAGGCGGAGGGAGCAGCAGCGGATTTATCGGAAAAAACGATCGAGGTGATTGGTTTTCCGGTAGCCCACATCGCAGCTAAGGATGAGCAGGATTTTCAGCAACCGATCGCTGCTGTGGAACAATTAACTCTGTTAATGGATAGCTCTTACCCGCCAGAAGCAGATCATTCGGAAGATATAGAAATTAATGGCGATAAACCACTAGAAGACGCTAATTTAACCGAGTTTTTCGTCGAAGCTATCGAGGAAGAGGAGGAGGAAGATGAGCTTGACGAGGATTGGGATGAGGATGAAGATGAGGAGGATGAAGATGAGGAGGATGAAGATGAAGATGAAGACGAGGAGGAGGAGGAACTAGCGGGGAGCTATTTAGGCCCGACTATCGTTAAAACAGCCCAATTACAGATATTACCCCTATCGGCGGCGGCTTTTCCCAAAACCTGTTACTTGGTCATTGATCGCGCTGCCGAATTAATCACCCGTCCCCTCAAGGATTTTGCCGAATTGGGTAAGGTTCCCCCTCAGGAAATCCAGCAGCGCACCCTCCCCATCTTTGAAAGTCATCGCATCGCTCGTCGTTTCTCCAAGCGCAAGGAAAAAGTGATTAAAGTTCCCGACGGTCGCCTGATCGAAAAAGCTCACGCTCAACTGGAAGCTAAAGGGATCACCCGTCTGCTCATGGATGGTCGTATCTACGCTTTAGAGTAGGGAATTAGGGGATAGGAGACTGAAAAGTCTCCTCCGAACCCTTTGCTGAGGGTGGAGACTCTCGCAGTTGAGAGAGTTCAGCTTAGTTGACATCCTCGCCGCACTTTTAGGGCGGCGATTCCTAAACCTCACGATTTAAGTTTCTGCTTCCACCACCGTCGCATACCACAGTTAAAAAACCATGTACTGTCTTACACAGAGTCCACAGACTTTCGCCCCATTTCAGA
>NZ_JADBTF010000349.1:0-8391 GCF_020246295.1 Microcystis sp. M090S1
AAACCGCCGACACCATCGGTCAAAGCATGGGGGCATCGCGGCTGGGGTTGTCTCTTTCATCGCCGATTTTTCAACGTAAAGTGCTTATTCTATAACGATTATACTCTATTATACTCTTGTTGAGCGTTTAAGTCCCACTAACCAAGAAGTTAATTTTGTTCTATTACTTATGTCTCTCAATCGCCGTCAATTTATTTATCTTTTAGGTGCTACCCTTGGCACAGCCACTCTTGCCGGTTTTAACCCTGCCGCTTTTGCCGCTACCGGTCCCTATAGTCTCATTGCCCTACCCTATAGCTATGATGCCCTAGAACCTTATATTGATAAGGAAACGATGCAATTTCATCACGATAAACACCATGTTGCCTACGTTAATAATCTCAACCTGGCGGTGGCAAAATATCCAGAATTGCAGAAAAAAACAGTAGTAGAATTAATTAAAAATCTTGACTCTTTGCCCGCCGATATTCGCACCACTATCCGCAATAATGGCGGCGGCGATCTTAATCATACGATGTTTTGGCAGATTATGTCCCCCGATGGCGGTGGCGAAGCAACAGGAGAAATAGGGGCGGCAATAATCGCTAAATTTGGCAGTTTCGAGGAATTTAAAAACGCTTTCAACCAAGCAGGTACTAAACTTTTTGGTAGTGGTTGGACATGGTTGGTTTTAAATAAGTCAGGACAACTAGAAATTATCAGCACTGCTAACCAAGATAGCCCCCTAATGATGGGATTACAGCCAATTATGGGCAATGATGTCTGGGAACACGCCTATTACTTAAAATACCGTAATCAACGGGCTGAATATTTAAAACAGTGGTGGAATGTGGTTAACTGGGAGGAGGTAAATCGCCGCTATCTTCAGGCAAAAGCTTAACGATGACAACTTTTACGGTTACAGTTCCCGCTACCACTGCTAATATTGGGCCCGGCTTCGATTGTCTCGGAGCGGCCTTAACCCTATATAATCAGTTTACTTTTACCCTGCTGCCGGCAACAACAGCTAACCCTGTCAGCATTATTGTCAAGGGAACTGAATCAGCTAAAGTCAGCCAAGGTGCTGATAATTTAATCTACACTTCTTTTTTGCAAGTTTATCAAAAAATAGGACAGAATCCGCCCCCTATCGCCATCGAGATCGGTTTAGGGGTTCCTCTGGCTAGAGGTTTAGGTAGTTCTGCCACTGCTATTGTCGGTGGGTTAGTGGCTGCTAATCAATGCGCGGGAAATCCTTTATCTATGGGGGAAATCGCCGCATTAGCGATCGCATTGGAGGGCCATCCAGATAATGTGGTGCCGGCTTTGCGGGGCAACTGTCAGCTATCGGCAGGAGATAGCACAAATTGGGCTATTTGTCAAGTATTTTGGCAAAAAAATCTCATTCCCGTCCTAGCGATTCCCGATTTTGAACTGGCTACGGAAAAAGCTCGGGCGGTTTTACCGGAAAAAATTAGCCGTCAGGAGGCAATTTTCAATATTTCCCGCTTGGGTTTATTATTGCGGGGATTGGAGACGGGTAACGGCGATTGGCTGAGAATTGCCCTAGAGGATAAACTGCATCAACCCTATCGCCAATCTTTGATCCCGGGTTACGAAAAGGTCAAAAAAGCCGCCATTAACGCGGGTGCTTACGGGATGGTAATTAGTGGCGCAGGTCCGAGCCTATTAGCTTTAACTAACCCCGACAATGCCCAAAAAACAGCAACAGAGATGAAAAATGCTTGGCAGCAAGTGGGGATTAACTCTGAGGTGAAAATTTTAGCTTTAGATACCCTAGGGGCGCAAGTAAACTGTTAAGCCTCCAATTTACCGGTTAAGAGTCCCGGGCAGATTGGTTGGGGTGCGGGGAAGTGGGGTGTGGGGAAGTGGGGAGCTTTTCAGTGAACAGTAATCAGTAATCAGTGAAAAGACAGCAGTGTTAGGATAAAAATAAATATAAATAATTATTAAGAAAATGACGCGAATTACCGTTATTGGTGCAGGGATTGGCGGACTAACGGCGGCGGCATTATTGGCGCGTCGAGGTTATCAAGTCACAGTATATGATCAGGCGCTTGTCCCCGGAGGTTGTGCCTCGACTTTTTCCCGTCGGGGTTTTACTTTTGATGTGGGGGCAACTCAAGTGGCAGGATTAGAAGTAGGGGGCATTCATCAGCGCATTTTTGCCGAATTAGGGATAGATTTACCCGATTCTGTCCCCTGTGATCCCGCCTGTGCCGTTTTTCTGCCGGGGGAAACCACTGCGATTAACGTCTGGCGCGATCGGCAAAAGTGGCAAGAGGAAAGACAAAAACAATTTCCGGGCAGCGAACCTTTTTGGCAATTATTACAAAAACTCTTTCAAGCAAGTTGGCGTTTTCAAAGTCGCGATCCAGTTTTACCCCCGCGCAACTGGTGGGATTTAGGGCAATTAATCGCCGCTTTGCGTTTAGATACTGCCATTACCTTCCCCTTTACTTTGATGACTGTGGGCGATGCTCTGCGATTATACGGCTTAGAGAGGGATAAACGCCTAAAAACCTTTCTGGATCTCCAGTTAAAGCTTTATTCCCAAGTTACTGCCGATGAAACCGCTTTACTTTATGCCGCCACCGCTTTAGCAGTTTCTCAGTCTCCCCAAGGTTTATCCCACCTTCAGGGTAGTATGCAAGTATTAAGCGATCGCCTAGTAGCAGCTTTGGAAAAATACGGCGGTAAATTGCAAATGCGCCACACAGTGGAAAAAATACTGACAGAAAAGGGAAAAGCCACGGGAATTATCGTCAGAAATCAAAAAAATGGCCAAATACATCCAGAAATGGCCGATGAGATTGTCGCTAATATCCCGATCCAAAATTTACCACAATTAATCGATCGCGAAGCCATTCCCAGTCTTTATCACCAGAGAATCGAAAAACTTCCCCCCGCATCCGGTGCTTTTGTGGTTTACTTAGGAGTCGATCGCGCTGCTATTCCCCCCGATTGTCCTCCCCATTTGCAATTCCTCTACGATGACGATGGCATAATCGGCGAAAATAACTCTTTGTTTGTTTCCGTGAGTAAAGAAGGGGATGGTCGCGCTCCAGTGGGAAAAGCGACGATTATTGCTTCTTCCTTCACCGATACCAGTCTTTGGTGGCAAAAAGGAGAAGATAATTATCAGCAATTAAAAGCAGCATACACCCAAGAGGCGAGCGAGCGTCTCGGTAATTATTTCCATCTTAATCCTGATCACATCGTTCATATCGAATCAGCTACACCTCGTACTTTTGAACGGTTTACGGGTCGAAATCAGGGCATTGTCGGCGGTATTGGTCAAAGACTGTCCACTTTTGGCCCTTTTGGCGTAGCGACGCGCACTCCGATCCCCCATCTTTGGTTAGTGGGAGATTCCACCCATCCGGGAGAAGGCACTGCCGGAGTCAGCTATTCGGCACTAACGGTAGTTAGACAGATTGAAAATAAATTAGCTTCTAGTTAGCGGGAAGCTTTTTTCAGTGATCAGTAATCAGTAAACAGTGATCAGTAAACAGTAATCAACGTCAGTTCGGGATAAGGGTGGAAAGAAAAGGCGGGGGCTAGTAAGCTGAAAAATATATAACCGTATCAGCACCCCCAACCCATCTATGTCCAGTCTAGAAGCTCTTTTCTGTCCTGTCGATGACGGATGCCGTGTATTTGAACCTAAATTAGAACAGACAAGGCTTTGGCCCGATAATAAAGCTCATAAACGCGGCAAAATCTTGACTTTAAGCGAAATTATGACCATCTTGATCGCTTTCCATCAAAACCACTACCGCAATTTTAAACCGACATTCCGCACATCTTCATATACTTTTATATCCTACATTCCCCACGATGTTTTGACGAAAAAACCTTCATTGTAGAAACTACTATTGAGAACATTTTCAATAATTGATTTTTTTTGAGAAAAAAAATTACAATTCTTCACCTTGATGAAAATCGATCCTTGTAGCTATAATCCTTACTGGCAATGGTTTGTCAGCAATATGTTAGTAAAAATTATCAATTGAATGTTAAGAAGTGTGGAAAGTGGGTTGTAATTATTCTGTACAAAGATGAGAGGATTTTTCGTACCTGCTCTGATACTCTGGTTTTTATTCACCTTTAATGAGAGCAAATAACCTATAGCGGTGTGCAGTCGTATGAGGTACAGTGTCACGAGCTATAAACCATGCTAGGCAAAGCTTGGTCTGTATCTCACTCAAGCGCTTACCGCTATAGTGAAGCTCAATGCCCTTAATTCTTTAGCTTTCGCCACAGGGACAGTAACTCTACTGTTAAGTAGCGTGTCTTCTGTTAGTGCTTATACCATTTATACAAATCGGACTGCCTGGGAAGCGGCACTCGCCACTAACCCCTCGTACAAGATTACCATTGATACCTTTAGCAATGCCATTCCTTCGGCACAGTCAATTACCCTAGATTCAGGGATTGTTTCCACTAATTCCGCTCCTCCCATACTGCCTAATTCGTTTAATAACAACAGTGTCAGCATCGTCAATCCTGGTGTTTACGATAATGCTTCCGGTACACTTGCGGGTGCTTCTGATACCATAACCTGGCAGTTTCCTGCTACCGTGTTGGCTTTTGGTGCTGACTTTTCCCGCATTGATGAGTTAACTCTTACTGGCAATTTCGATGGCACAGGGAACCAAACCATTCTCGTCAATAATACAATTGGTGGACCTGATGGCTTTCTTGGTATTGTCGGGACAGCCGAATTTAGTTCTGTTATCTTTGCCAATAATACAACAGCTGTCGATAGTTTTAGTATTGACAATGCTTCCTTTGCCACCAAAGTTCCTGAACCCAATATGGTTACTGCTTTCGCCATACTTGGGGGCAGTCTGTTGTTAATTAAGAAAGCCAAGGGCAGCTGACCAGCTGATAATCAGTAATCAGTGATCGGGAGCATCTCATTTATGCAAGTGAGTAATTATACTTATCCATAAAACTGGTTTCTAGCAAGGCTTTCAAAACAGCTTGACATAAAAACCTGATTTAGGGGTTACAAAGGTGAGATGCTCCCTCAGTAAACAGTGAAAAGACAGCAAGAAACTGCTATTTAATACTGCACACTTACCACATACTGCTCACTTAAAACTCAAATCTGTTAACTGTTAACTTACCCACTGATAACTGATAACTGATCACTGATAACTGATAACTGTTATAAAGCGCCAGCTGCCGTGCGATCGAGTATTCCCGCTCCTAGATGAGAGGTAATATTAATTGCTTGCAGGACCGGTTGAGAGTCAACTCCTTTGGGATAATCGATAACACTAACCGCGCCATTTCCCTGTTTAATATTCCAGAAATTGGCGGGTTTTAAACCCAATAAATAACAAAGAATCACCTTATTAATGGCATCGTGAGCTACTACCATAATTGTTTTAGGACTATCGCTATTACTATAGGTTTTAACGATTTGCCGCCAACAAGCGATCGCTCGATCCCAAACTTCCTGTAAATTCTCCCCTTCCGGCATTTGTACGGTTTCTGGGGCATTTTTCCAGTCTTCTAACATTCCGGGGAAACTCGCTTCAATTTCCTCCTCTAATTTGCCTTCCCAAAGTCCGTGACAGATTTCTGTCAGATCCACTTGGGTATCTAAGGTGACATCGGGGTGATATTGCAGGATAATTTGGGCAGTTTCCTTGGGACGGGACAAAGGACTGGTGACAGCGTGATTTATCGCCGTTTCTCGCAGAAATTCGGCGGCTTTCTCAGCTTGAGCTTTGCCATTATCATTGAGAGGAATATCGCGCACACCTTGAAAACGTTTATCCCGATTCCATTGGGTTTCTCCGTGACGCACAAGCAGCAGCCTGGAACCTTGGAAAGGAGGACGCGGTGGGGGTAAAGCTATCCCTAAGTGTGCCGTTTGATTGAGGGATTCCACCTGCACAGGATCACCAAAATCACCCGTAAAATTGAGAACATTAACGCAACAGTTAGATTGTTGCAGGGAATGGTATAAGGAAACTGGAATACCGATGGCACTGAGGATTAAACAGCGATTAATGCCGTTATGGGCAACAATGAGGATAGTTTGGCCCTCGTGTTGGGGAATAATTTCTCGCCAAAAATCCTGGGCCTGTTGATAGAGGGAGAGAACTGGGTAATTTTCTTGACCATCGGGCAGTATCATCTTAAATTCGTGAGGTTTTTGCTGCCAATCCCGATATTCTTGGGGGTATTGAGCTTTTACCTCCTCTTTGACCATATTTTCCCAGATAGGCAGCTCGATTTCTAGTAACTGGGAAGTGGGTTGAATGACGGGAGAGTTATTTAAACGAGACTGAATCACCTCAGCAGTAGATTTGGCTCTTTGGAGAGGACTACAGTAAAAAGCGGCGATATCGATTTGACTGAGGGCATTTCCTACTTTTTCCGCGTCCAGATGGCCTTTTTCCGTCAAAACCGAGCCATCACTGCGACCTTGTATTTTCTGCTCTGCGTTATAACTGCTTTGTCCATGACGAACAATAATCACACGGGTAGCCAAGCGGTTCAGTCTCCTTAACTAAAAGTCTCAATATCAGATTACAGGCGATCGGGATCGGAGTACAAATCAGTGATCAGTGATCAGTGATCAGTAAACAGTGGGGAGCAGGGAGAGGAAGTCCGAGCATTTGTACTAAAATTTCTCAGATACAGTTTCAATGCAGGACAGAATATCAAAACTTCCTGACATGAAAATCTCTTGGGGATCAAGGGTTTGGCAATTTTGTCAAGAAATCATGACAAGGTACTTGTTCAAAATCGGAATCTTACTGTTTAATAGGTATTTATAACAAGCGATTCCCTTGATCCCCATCGAGTGGATCTCTCGTTCACACAGCAATCGATGAGTAGTTAGAAGGATTACCCAGATAACTGCTTTTGCAAATGCTCAAAAACATTTGCCGTCGTAACTAATCGGAGAGTGTCAACTCATGGTCCCAGAATACCCACCCTTAGATGAGATGACCTTGCGGCAACTGCGACGAGTTGCCAGTCAATACAGCATCTCTCGTTACAGTCGGATGCGGAAAACGCAATTAATTGAGGCAATTACCCAAGCTATGGGAGTAAGCGGCAATTTTAAATCTATTATTAAAGAGGAAAAACCAGTGGAAGCAGCAAAATTTGAATTAGGTCAAGCTAACCCGATCGAAGATATCCTAGGTTCGGTGGATGATGGTTTAGGAGATCTGCCCGGTGGCTACGGTGAAAATCGCATTACCCTCCTACCTCGCGATCCTCAGTGGGCCTATGCTTACTGGGATATCCCCAACGAATCAAAAGAAGATCTACGTCGTCAAGGGGGACAACAGTTAGCCCTGCGTCTTTATGATGTCACCGATATCGATCTCAATAGCCAAGGCGCGCATAGCGTCCAAGAATATCTCTGTGATGAATTGGCCCGGGAATGGTATTTACCGATTCCGGTCAGCGATCGAGATTATGTTATCGATATCGGTTATCGTTGTGCTGATGGTCGTTGGTTAGTTTTGGCCCGTTCTCCTTTAGTGCGGATTCCTCCCGTCTATCCTTCCGACTGGATTGAAGATGTTTTTGTCACCGTTAACTGGGAAGAAGAACTGGTGGGCAAAACTGTTTACGAACTCGTCCCCCCCAGCAAACGCTACGGCAGCAGCGCCGGAACCACGGGAACTAGCCCCATCTACGACCAAATTTTCGAGAGTGTCGGCGATATCGAGGCCCTACGGGTGGCCGGTTCCTTGTTTGGTTCCATGCAGCACGTCGCCGGTTCCGTACCGATGTCGGAAGTGATCAGTTCTTATGTATTCCCCTCTGGGGTTGGTATGTGGGCAGTTCCCACGGTATCGGGACTAACTGCTTCCGGTATCGGCATAACTGCTTCCGGCATCGGTATGGGTGCTTCGGAAACCCTACAACGTCCGCGCAAATTCTGGTTAGTTGCCGATGCAGAATTAATCGTCTATGGTGCTACGGAACCGGATGCCACCGTAACTATCGGTGGTCGTCCGATTAAACTCAATCCCGATGGCACTTTCCGCTATCAGATGTCCTTCCAAGATGGTTTAATCGATTATCCGATTATGGCCGTGGCCGCCGATGGTGAACAAAATCGTTCTATCCACATGAAATTTACCCGGGAAACCCCCTCTCGCAATACCAACACTAAAGACGAGGCGGTTCTAGAATGGTTGTTCTAGATTGGGTTTTCTAACGTTACCAAAGCCAAACCAATTACTTCCCCCTAACTGAGATTTAGTTAGGGTCTGCTGAAAAAGTAGGGGCGAAGCATTCGGGCAATAACCTATCGGTGAAACCGGAGATTTTCTATCCGAATGCTTCGCCCCTACAGGACGCGGGCCGATGAAGACGCCAGGTTTTGAAGCACGATTCTCTCAA
>NZ_JADBTF010000035.1:0-30838 GCF_020246295.1 Microcystis sp. M090S1
AATAGGCTTTTCGAGGGTAATTCTTGTTTTAATTCTCCATGTACGCAGTCTTTAAAAGCCTCTATTTCGTTCCAAGACACGATTAAGAGTGGCTTTTAGGCTAAGTATAATTACTCATCGCGTAAGTGAGATGCTCCCAAAAGATCAAATCCCTGAGAAGCTTTTACCGGTCGCCGCGAAGATTACCAATGAGGTATAACAAAGCCATTCTGACAGCGACACCACTGGTAACTTGTTGGGAAATCAGACTAAAATCGGGATCGTCCATTAAATCGGAACTAATTTCCACTCCCCGATTCACAGGACCGGGATGAAGTACCTTCACCCCCGGTTGACAGGATTGCAAACGAGGACGAGTAATGCCAAAACTTTGATGATATTCCCGTAAACTGGGCAAAAGATTGGCAGTCATGCGTTCTTTTTGCAGTCGCAGGGTCATCACAAAATCGGCCTTTTCTAAAGCTGGTTCTAAATCCCAGTGGAGAAATAGGCGATCGCACAATTCCCCAAAATATTTCGGCAGTAGGGTGGGGGGTGCGGACAGATGTACTTCCGCCCCAGCCGTGGTTAAACTCCAGATATTGGAACGAGCGACACGAGAATGGAGTATATCCCCAACAATAGCGATTTTTTTACCCTCTAACAGTTCTAAACGGGGATTGTCTTCATCTAACAGACAACAGATCGTAAACAGGTCTAAAAGTCCCTGGGAGGGGTGTTCGTGTTGACCGTCCCCAGCATTAAGAATACTGACCCCCGACTGCAAACGATCCATTTCTGCGGCAATTAAATCGGGAACTCCCGACTGTTGATGTCGGATGACAAAGATATCCGTACCCATGGCCACATAGGTTAAAGCGGTATCGAGAATCGTTTCACCCTTAGTCAAACTGGAACTACCCGGGGCAAAATTAAGAACATCGGCCGAGAGACGTTTCGCCGCTAGTTCAAAACTACTACGGGTGCGGGTGGAAGGTTCAAAAAAAAGATTTGTCACCACTTGTCCCTGTAGGGCCGGCACTTTCTTGGTACGTCGGGAAAGAACTTCACGAAAACTAGAGGCCGTTTGTAGCAGGGTTTGGTATTCTTCCGGTTGCCAGTCTTGCAATCCCAAAATGTGGTGTCGGAGCCAAGTGAAAGCCATAGGCGTTAAGGAGGCGGTAAAAACGGCAAATTTCGTCTATGCTATTCTAGGATTTCTTTGCATCAGGTTAATAAATAGGGTTTATGAGAATTAATTTTTCCTTCTGTCAGATCACTCTTGCGATCGCTTTATTTCTCAATCCCTTGCCGGCGATCGTTGCCCAGACTGCCACCTCTGGGGAAATGGTATCACCGACCACGGGCATTAATTACACTCGCCTGAAAAATTTCCTCGCTCAACAAAATTGGCGGCAAGCTAACGATGAAACCCGTAATTTAATGCTGAAAGCAACCGGACGGGAATTACAGGGCTGGTTTACCATGGAAGACCTGCAAAAATTGGCCTGTTGGGATCTGCAAAAGATGGATCAACTCTGGAAAGAAGCTTCCGGGGGTCGTTTTAGTTTCAGTACCCAATTTCGCATTTTTATCGAGACGGGTAATCGACCGGGGCGCTTAGTGGCGATCGAAAATTTTCAAACTTTTGGCGATCAAATCGGTTGGCGTAAAGATGGTGATTGGATTATTTTTAAAGAAAATCTTAACTATACCCTCAATGCTCCCGTCGGTCATCTGCCGGCGCCCCGGGACGAATATCAGATCGCCGGTGGTCGCCTAGAATACACCACCCTCGCCCAAAGATTAGTTACCTGTAATATTGTTAGCTTAGGGCAAAGCAAACAATAGACCTCTTGTAAAAATCAAAAATTGTTGTTAGGGTTAGGAGTCAGTAGTCAGTAGTCAGTAGTCAGTAGAATTAAGAATGAACAATAATCAATTAAATAGTCTATTGACGGATTTTAGGCAATTTAATCCTTATTTTTGCCGTTTTTGAACCCTCAAAAATTAATTATGCCAGAGGTTTAATAATCACGCTGATCAATTCTGTAGAGTAAAATTTAAGGAAAAGCTTCTCTCCTCATCTTCCCTTTTTTTCCGATTTACTAGCACTTTTTCTGCCAAAAACCCCTAAATTTAACAATGATTAAACGATCCGTTAACGTATCGAGAGCGATCGGTTCGTCGATCGCCGTTTCCCTAATTATCACCGGTTGCGCCCCCCAAACCCCCCAAGCCACTGGACCGGCGGCTGTTCCCGTCAAACTGCAAACCCTCGGCACCGACAAATTAGTGCAAAGTAGCGAATTTGTGGGTACTTTGATCGCCCAACAGCGTGTTAGCGTCTCCCCTCAGATTACCGGTCGGATTCGGACTATTTTCGTTAAATCTGGCGATCAGGTAACTCAGGGACAAAAAATCGCCGAATTGGATCCCGAACAACAACAGCAACAGGTAAACGCCGGCATCGGCCAGGTAAATTCGGCCAAAGCGAATCTCAATGCGTCTGAGGCGGATTTAAGGCAAAGACAAGCGCAAGTGAGGGCAAATAAAGCCCAAATTGCCCAGAATCGGGCAAATGTGGCCAATGCGGAAGCTAATGTTAAAAGTCAGATCGCCACCTTGAGCGCCGCCGAAGCTGATTTACAGAGAGCGAGAGCTAATTTAGATTTAGCGGAAAAAAACCTAAAAAGAGCCGAATTTCTGGTCAAACAAGGCGCACAGCCCCAACAGGACTTAGATGATCGCCGCCGCGACATTCAGGCCGCCAGGGCGGAAGTAGAGTCCCAGTCTAAAAATCGTGATGCGGCCCGTCAACAGGTGACGGCGGCTAGAGCTACCCTACAGGCAAACAAAGAAGCATTAAATATCGCCATTCAAAACGAATTAGCGTCACGGCAACAGGTGGCGGCGGCAGCGGCAACAGTGAACGGTCGTCAAGCGGCGGTAGCCAGCACTGAGGGGCAATTAGGGGCGACGCGTCAGAATTTAGTTTTTAACACCATTACCGCCCCGATTGATGGTTTTGTCGGCGATTTTAATCAAAGAAAAGTCGGCGATATTATCTCCCTGGGTGAAGAATTAACCTCGTTGACTAACAATAAAACTTTGGAACTAAATGTGCAGATTCCCGTGGAATTACAACCGCGTCTGCGCGTCGGGCTGCCCGTGGAAATTATTAATCCCGATGGCAGTGCGGGGGTTCGCGGTCAAGTAACTTTTATTTCCCCCACCGTTTCCCAAGCTACCCAATCGGTTTTAGTGAAATTTTCCTTTACTAATGATGGCAGTCTTCGCAATAACCAATATGTGCGGGCGCGGGTAATTTGGGATCAAAAACCGGGGGTATTAATTCCCACCACGGCAGTGACTAGCATCGGGGCGCAAAATTTTGTTTTTGTGGCCGAAAAAGAAAAGGCTAAAGAAGGTCAAGAGAATGCCGAGGAGCGTTTAGTGGTCAGACAAAAACCAATTCAAGTCGGCACAATTCAAGGGCAAGCTTATCAGGTTATTTCTGGAGTAAATCCCGGGGAAAGAATTGCTATTAATAATATTCTTTCTCTCCGAGATGGTACAGCTATAACTGTTAGTCAGCAGTAATTTTTATGAGTAATTCGATTACCGTTCGTCCCCTGTCAGCGCAACTAATTACCGCCGAGAGTTTCCGTCCCTACGGTCAATTAATAACCTCTAGTCATGATGGAAAACCGTTTGATAAAAGTGATGCACAACTACATTTAAAAAACGGGGTGCCACGCTTTTATATTATGCGGTTACAGACTCGCGGACGTAAATTTAATCGAATTACTCGTCATAGTCAATGTACCCAATGTCTCGGTTCTTTGGGGGGACAAGAGTGGTTTTTAGGAGTGGCCCCCCCTAGTCCTCATCCTCAACCGGATTTAGAAAAATTAAAGGTTTTTCGCATCCCCGGCGACTGTTTTATTAAATTAGAGGTGGGAACTTGGCACGCTGGCCCACTTTTTGATCAACCGGCGATCAATTTTTATAATCTCGAATTGAGCGATACTAATATTGTCGATCATTTTACTTATAATTTTGCCCAAGAGCAGTCAATAGAATTCGAGATTGTTGATTGAAAAAAATATTTTTTTACCTAGGGTTTGCTGAATATCGGTGAAAGCTGACAGGGGGACAACGTGAGTTCGATGAAGTTAAAAAAGGGCAGAAGGTAGAGCAGGTAAGCCTTTTGTCGATGCCAAGTCAATGACCGATCTTACTTTTCCCGCTAAGTCTGAAAACGATGACATAATCAGGGTTTCAAGCTCTCCACAGTTTTCAATAAGCTAGTCTTAATGACAATAAGCGACGAGAGAAGAGGACTTCGAGATAGGGGGAAATCAAAGGATCGCTCAACTAAAAAGATAACGGGAAAAGTCAGAATGACTGATAACTTATTCCTATCGGAATTTTTAACACTTCTGCATAAATCACAGGTCTTCTAACGAAAATATAATATACACCTCCAAAACCAAAATGCAGAACTTATTGAGACAGCTAAGGCGAAACCGCAAAAAACCGCTAATCTTTGGATTATTTGGCGCAGCAGGATGTCTGGTGACAGAGATCTCACTGAGTGAAGTTTACAGCGTTTCTCGTAAAGGTGAAGTATAGATTAAACCTTGCCGAAGTAAGGATTTCAGTCGCAAAAACCTACCTCATCTATCGGATAAACTTTGTATCTCAATACCACAGTTTTGATGACTCCAAGACAATAATTAATCATTTCGAGGACTGACATTATGATCATGCACAATAACCACTCACAACAAATTCCGGATAATTCTCAAAAAATTCAATCCACTATTCAACAGTTTCAGGAGTACTTCGCTATTTATGAGAGTGTTTTTCCTTATCTACCTATTAAAGACACGGAGAAATCCTCAATTGAAAAACGAAAAGACTGGATTAGTAAGTTGAAACAAACAGAATTTCATGTCGCTTTTCTCGGTTCTTATTCGGCGGGAAAATCAACAATAATTAATGGAATTTTAGGACGAGAAATTCTCCCTGAAGCCAATAAATCAACGACTGCATTTCCAACTATCGTTAAAAAAGGAGAAAAAGACCAAGCCTTTATTTACTTTATGGATGACAAAGCGCAAACGATACTTTACGATAGTTTTATAACTGAAATTGGTCACAAAATTGGTAAAAATCTGTCAAGGGAATCTCATGAACCTCTGGGAAAACACTTTCAAAGTATTGAGGAAGCCATTAAACAATATGAAACAGAAACTGGAAGTTCTATCGATCAACAAGCTTTAAACAAAATTAAATTGCTTATAAGAAATTTGGTAAATCCAAATCCAGATTATCAAGGAAGAAAAGAAATTCAACTATCAGAACTTGGCAACTATGTAGAAGGCTATGAAGGAGCAATTTATGTTGATAAAATTGAAGTGTTTTTAGAAAATTTGAATATTGCGGACGGCATTGTATTGGTTGATTTACCAGGACTAGGGGTAGACAATAAACGCCATGAAGAATTCACTCAAGACTACATCAAAGAAAAAGCAAAAGCTTTTGTCGTTTGTATCAACCCTTTCAATGTTCTTCAAGGGAAAGAAATAGAATTTTTAGCTGAAATCAATAAGCAGAATCCAACGATTATTCAAAGAGCATTTTGGGTTATTAATCAATGGGATTTACCGAATAATACTCAAAAACTAGAAACTATTAATAGCTTTAATCAAAGGGTTGGCGACTATAATTTTACCATTAAGGAAGAGCGGAAATTTCAGACTTCTGCCCTCAACTATTTATTGTTAAAGACAATTGCTCAAGGAACAATTAACCAAAGTCAAAAATTACGAGGACATCTTGACAATTTGCAAAAAATTGGCTTAGAAAACGAGCCTTCTAAGGATCAAGCTAAAGACTTGCTCCTTCATCACCGGGATATTGTTCCCTTTTCCCAATTCCTTGAATCTCTATATAAATATTTGAATAAAGAGGCAAAAGATGAGTTTATTGCAGATGCGAGAAAAGAACTTCTGGAGATTATCCGTAAATTAGAGCGATTGTTGAAAGAACCCTATCATCAATATAGTCAAATCTCCAATCCTCAAGATGACATGAAAATACGTGCTGTTAGTTCACAATCTCGGTTTTTTATAGATCAGTTGAAGAAAAAAGTTAAAGAATTTTCCCAACAAATTCGCACGCACGAAGATAGTCAATTTTGGAAAGAGTCTGACACCCATGAAGTGATTCGAGAACTTGACAAAAAAATAATGCAAATAGATAAAAAAGAACTGAAAAATTATCTGAGTGAAGGACTAGATATTAATGGTCATATATCTAGATTACCTAATTTTGTAACTGAAAAAATCAAACTGACTTCATCGATGAGAAAAAAATTAATATCGGTAGTCGATATTCCTTTTACCCAGCGATTAAGTACACTTCTCAGTGATTTACAAACCATTAACCTAAGTTATTTACCCGAAGAAGTGTTAAAAAAACTAGAAGATAACCTTTGTGAACGAGATATTTCGATGAGATTAAGTGGTCTAGCTGATGCTTTATTCTATCAGTATGGAGACGAGCTTGAGACGATTGGATTGAGTCTCAAAGACTGTAGTGGTCAGACATTTTCTGAGCGTTTAGATCAAGCCCTAAAAATGTATAAAGATAAACTGGAAGAATGCACAAAAAAACTTGTCAAAGAGTTGAACACAAATATTTGGTATAGCCTGAAAAATCATGCAGAATATTTGGAAGAAAAGTTACTGGAACTATTTAATGATTGCCAAGATGAAATATCCAGTCAAATTGCCCAAACTATCAAGCTTGATGAGGCTATTGCTTCTGAAGTTACTAAACAAACTACGATCACTAATAGTTACGAAAAACTGATTACTTTAAAAAGCTCAATTAAGAGTAGTTTAGAAACACAAATCCCTGTAGAGGTTGAACAATTTACTCGCTAATTGACTGTTTATTCAGCAATGCCTTTTTTTGTGTACTTTTGTGACAGCTTTGGCATAAATCACAGGTCTTCTGGCGAATAGATAATATAGTCCCCCGAAATTAAAATGCAGAACTTATTCGGCCAGATCAGGCGAAATCTCAGAAAACTCCTAATTTTTGGATTATGTGGTGCGGGAGGATGTTTGGTAGCGGCGATCGCACTAGGAGAGGTTTTTCTCACGGTGACTGAACGTCCGCCGATTGTCGAACAGAATCCTCAATCTGTCGTAATGTTGATTGATACCTCCGGCAGCATGAACGATGACAATAAATTACAAGAGGCGAAAAATGCCGCTAAAGCCTTTATCGAGCGACAGGATCGGTCGGTTAATCGCTTCGCGGTGGTCGGTTTCGGCAGTCAGGTTCAAATTGGCACAGGACTAACCTCCGATTTAGCCACCCTCAATCAAGCCATTGACAATTTATCTGATGGTGGGGGGACAAGAATGGATTTAGGACTGGCAACGGCGATTGAGCAACTAGAGTCTAGCAGCTCCGATCGTCATATCTTGCTGTTTACAGATGGACAACCCGCCCCGGCTCCTTCTCCAGAACAAATTGATATTATGATTGTTCTCGACGTTACTAGCAGTATGAATGAGGAGATCGCCGGAGTACAACAAGGCATCCAAAACTTTGCCCAAGAACTCAAAAAACGGAAACTTGATGCTCAAATAGGCCTAATCGCTTTTGGCGATCGCTTATTTGGCGAAGAGCCGCAAATTCTCAATTTTGATGGTTCTGTATTTACCCCTGATAGCGATCGCTTTAGTGAGCAAATCGGCAGCATTCAACAGGTTAACGGCAATGATCCGCCAGAAAGTAGCTTAGATGCTCTGGCATTAGCTGCCCGTCAGCCTTTCCGTTCCCATGCAACCAAAGTCATACTGCTGATTACTGATGCTCCTCCTTTAATACCCGATCGAGAAATTCCTTCTTTAGAAGCAACCACTAATGTTTTAAAGGAAAATCAAATTGCTCAACTGCACTTAGTCATTCAACCTGATGATCGCGCTACTTTTGAACAACTGCAACTCTCCGCACCTGGAGAAACCTTCTTACTCGGTGAAACCGCCGCAGGACGACAAGGATTTGAAAGTGTACTCCCCACCATCGGTAAAGCCATCGCTGAAACAACCCTGAAAGAAGAAGATCGCCAACCGATTGTAGAGGCGACCCTAAACATCGGTCAAACTGCTCTGAGCCAAAAAATCAATATTATTGCCGTCGGAACAGGAGATGCCGATCAAAACTTTCTGACTCAACTGACGGGAGAAGATAAAAAAGTCTTCTATGCTAATTCCGGAGAATTTGACCAAGCCTTTCAATCTGCGGCAAAACTTATCTATGATTCGCAGCTGATCGGAGAACAAAAGCAAAATCAAGGAATTTTATACACTTTACTCAGCCAATCTCTTCCTAAAAATCAACTGCAAACCCCTCAATTTAGATTTATCTATGATGCCTTGCGGACGGGTGGCTGGACGGCTATCCTGTCTGTGGGCGCTTCTTTAGCGTTAATTGTCGGGCAAAACCTCTATCAACGTCGTCGCCGCCTTCTTTCCCTGGGCGAGACAAGCATCGGTACAGTGGGGGGAATCGTTGCTGGATTGGTTGCCGGTAGCTCAGGACTCCTTGTCTCTCGTTTTCTCATTCAAAGCATTCCCACCCTAGCCACGGGGGGGCCACTTCTGGGTTGGACGATTTTAGGGACAATGCTTGGCGGCGGCATGGCTCGTTTTGTCCCCAATCTGAAAATCGGCAGGGCGGTATTGGGCGGGTTTCTCGGTGGCGCGATGGGAGGAATGGGTTTTGTTTTGCTGACTGGAGCGAGTAATGAGATCGTCGGACGTTTAGCAGGTTCAGCGATTTTAGGTTTTTGTATTGGCATGATGATCGCTCTTTTGGAACTGCTGACTCGACAAGCTAAACTGATCGTGCATTGGAGTCCTACGGAACAACGAGAATTTTTATTAGGCTCTCGCCCGATCATTTTGGGCAGTTCCTCGGAAGCCAATATTTACTTACCCAAAAAACAGGGTTATGCCCCGATCACGGCTCAGGTTTTTCAAAAAGGGGAAAACATTATCATGCAGTATAACTCGTCTTATGGACAGGCCAAGGGAATGAAAAAACTAGAGCATCAATTAAAGGACGGTGATCGCCGGAAATTTGGACAGATTACGCTGGAGGTAAAAACATCGCCCGAACCATCCAATCGAATACTATCAACTCATTAATCTTAAATCTTATTTTGGCAGCCCAAATGGTAGTCTATAAATTCTTTCTTAACCTGAAAAATTCGCCAGAAAGATATGATTATCCTCTAGATCTAACCGCTGATCAGGAAAATAATCCTGAAACTATCTTCACCAAGGAAATTCGCCAAGCAATCCGAAAACATTTTCAAGCAAGAAGCTCATGCTCTATCAACGATCACCCTCTCAATCAAATTATCGCCGCTTGGGTCGAAGATATCCGAGAAGGCTATCGAGAAACTGTCCTGACCCTAGATTTACCCCTACTGAGCGAGTCCAACATTGAAAACATCCAAGACGAAGGAAATCAAGAGTTACCCCCTCTTTTTGCCCCCGATTTAGGGGCTATAGAACCCATGGAGGGAATGTTTCCCCCTTTAGAAGACATTTTCAACACTTAACCTATTCTCTGAAGGAAATTTTAATGCTTAACGTATCTATTACCCCCCATCGAGAATTTTTACCGGCCGATACTCCAGATCAGCGACTGTTTATTATGCTGAAGTTGCGACCAACCCAAGAAGTTGCTCAAACCCGTCCTTCTACTACCTTTGTCTTTCTAATTGACACCAGTGGCTCGATGTACGAAATTGTGGCCGGCGATTTTCAACCCACCGGTGAAACTTATATGCAAGATGGGAAGGAATACACGAGAGTGGTGGGCGGCATTGCCAAAATCGACATGGTTATTGAGTCGCTTCGCACCCTGATTAATTCAGGACGCTTCACCCCGGAAGATCGGATTGCCCTGATCCAATTTGACGATCAAGCCTCTACTCTGATTGGCTTAACACCAGTTACCCAAACCCGTCAACTGGAAGATGCGATCGCTAAACTGCGAAATTTTAGCGGTGGGACTTGTATGGGAAGAGGCATGAATCAAGCCCTGGCTCTCCTAGCTAATCAAAGCATGACTAGCCGCCATATCATGATTTTTACCGATGGCGACACCTTTGATGAAGATGATTGCCAAAACTTAGCCCAACAATTTGCCAGTCAAGGGATTTCGATTACGGCGTTGGGTGTGGGCGAGTTTAACGAAAACTTGCTCACAGACATAAGCGGCAAGACGGGAGGGCATTGCCGTCACATTGTTCCAGGAACGGCTAGTGGTAACGATGTTTCTATTACCGATCTTCCCAACCTTCTACTGGCAGACTATCAGCAAGCCCAGCAAGAAGTGATTAACAATCTTGTCCTCAGCTTAAAAACTGTTCAGGGAGTCAAACTGCTGCGCGTTACCCGTGTTTATCCCGATTTGGCAGAATTTTCTTTAAATCAAGCTCCCTATCCCATTGGTGCCGCCAAAGCAAAGGATGAAACCATCTTCATCTTAGAATTTGCTATCGATAGTCGTCCTAGTTCAAAAATTCGTCTGGCTCAACTGGGCTTGACTTATGACATTCCTGGCTTAAACCGACGGGGGGAATTACTACCGCAGAACGTTGTTGTCCAGTTTGTGCCTGGACAGGGGGGGACAGCGCAGGTCGATCAAGAAGTTATGGGATACGTTCAACAACGCAATATTTCCCAATTAGTTGACGACGCAACCCGCATGGCAGAGAGTAACCCCCAACAAGCTGAAAAACTCCTGGAAACTGCCCGTCGTATCACAGTTCAAATTGGCAATGATGCTATGCTCGAATCTCTCAATGAAGGGATTGAAGAATTGCGAAAAACTCGTCAGATTTCCTCTGGAACCCGCAAAACCGTGAAAATGGGATCGAGAGGAAAAACTGTCAAGATGGGCGATGACCTCAACGACGATCTCTCGGAAGAAACTATTCGGAAACTAACCGGTACTTGAGCAGACTTCTGGCACCGAGTCAGGCAACAGTAAGATTAATTTCAATCTAATTAATTCCTCTTATATCCCTCAAAAAGGAGAAAAACCAATGGCTATTGTTTGCAAAGTTTGTGGCTACGATCAAAACCCCCAGGGAGCAGAATACTGTGATGCTTGTGGTGCAGAATTGACCCCATCGACACCACCTACACCTCCCACACCTGTCATCCCCGATCCCATCCCAGAACCCACACCCATGCCAATTCCCCAACCGATTGCCGAGACGATAACACTCACGCCGGAACCGCTGCCCCAACCGATTACTCCGGCAATAACAACAACGGCCCGACTGATTGCCAAGCACCCTAACGCCCCGGTTGCTGAATTTTTCATTGATGGTTTTACCTTGATTGGCATCTTTGACTCGGACACCGGACCTGTGGATGTGGACTTAGAAAAATTCCCCGATAACGAAACCGTTTCCCGCAACCATGCGGAAATTTATCCCGATGGGGGAACTTGGAAAATTAAAGACCTCGGTTCTCTGAATGGGGTTTTTATTAAACCCATCGGTCAAACTCGCTTTAACGCCAGAATAACTGCCCCAACCCCTCTCAGTTCCGGTGATGAGATTGCGATCGCTAAAATTCGCTTTCTTTTCCAAACTCCTTAACATTTCTTGGGGTGGTTAGCCCCACCCCGATTGTGTTCGACTAAAGTTTTAATGGCTGCCTCTCATGACTTCACCATCTACCGAAAACTTCTCCCCCCTGCTTATTCAAGAAAAAGAATCTTTTTCTATGGCAGATTACCAGATAGAAATTATCGCCTATCTAGGGTTATTAACCGCAGATGTTTATTACTTCAAAGTCAAGTTTCAACCCATTGCCGATCTCGATGGGGAAAAGGGCGAAACATCTTCTCAATTGGGACTTTTGCGTGTCGGCTCTCTTAATAGTAGTCTCGATCGGGAACTGCAACTGAGAAAAATTCTTCAAAACTACAGCTTAATCGCTCCACTTATCGCTGATATTCAAGTAGATTCAGCTATTATTAATCCCCTATCAATCAAGGAAAAATCCCAGGAGGTAGATGAAAAACAAAATGAAGATATTGCCCCTGAACAAATAGTCTCGGAAGATTCTGAATTTGTCAATATTACTTCAACAAAAGATGATGATTCTGGAGAAAATCAGTCCGCAGAAACAGACTATTTAGAAGAAGAATACTACCCAGAAACAGCAGTCGAAAACGAGACGAAACCAGAAAAACTTCTTCTGTTAACGCGATTTCCTCAAGAAAACTTGACTTTAGAAGCTTGGCTAAAAGAAGAACATTCTCAAGAAGAAGCACTAACGTTAGTGATTCAAATTTGTCAGTTATTTTCTTATATAGCTAAACAAAACTGGTATTTAATCAACCTGCTTCCCCAGTTTATAGAAATAGACAAACCCCTCAAAATCTTTGACTTAACCTGCGCTTACTCAATTGAAGAAAGCCTGACTTCTGGTGTTATCGGAGATTATTGCGCTCCTGAACTTGCGGCAAGTCGCTCTATCAATGAATCAATGAGCAGTTATACTATCGCCGCTTTATTGTATCAAACTACCCATAAAAAATTACCTCAATCTGACCAGATTATTAGTTTAGAAATTGCTCCGATTCCGCGTCTTTATCAACTGCTGAAAATTGCCTTGTCCTCTCTTCCAGAAGAACGCTTTCCCCTGGCTCAATTTCTCAGCTTATTAATCGAAACTCGCCAGTCACTGCGGAGTCTGAAAGTGCAGTGGAATATTGCCAGTTATTCAACCGTTGGACTTTCAACAGAACGCTTACAGAATGAAGATAACTACGGTGTAAGACAACAACAAATTAGTAATTTAGAAACCCTCATTTTAGGCGTTGTAGCTGACGGTATGGGGGGAATGTCCCAAGGGGAAGTAGCTAGTCAAATTGCTGTTAAAACTATATTACAAGAACCCCTTCCTTCAGAATTTAAAACAGGAGAACAGCGTAATGAATGGCTACTTAATTTATTTCAAAAAGCCAACATATCTATTGCTGATACTGTTCGTAATGGCGGAACAACTTTAAGTGTTGCATTAGCGATCAATGATAGCTTAATGATAGCCCATGTGGGAGATAGTCGAATTTATTTAATACGACAAGGAAAAATTCAACAACTAAGTGAAGATCATTCCCTGGTAGCTATGTTAGTGGCTAACGGGGAAATAACAGAAGAGGAAAGTTTAACCCATCCAGATCGAAATGTCTTACTCAAATCTATCGGTTCAAAAAAACATTTAAGTGAAGGCTATGTGCAGAATTTAAGTCGCACCACTAGCAATTTATCAATGACTTTAGAAAATGAAGATATTTTACTTCTCTGTTCTGACGGAGTTTGGGATTTAGTACCGACTCAGGAACTGGCAGAAATTTTTAGTCAATTTAAATCTTTACAAATGGCAGTTGATCAAACCATTCAAAGAGTTATTAATCAAGGAGCAACCGATAATGCAACGCTTTTAGCTATGCAATGTTTTATGACTTCTGGCAACTAAACAATATTTAATCAATCAATGAGGTGTAAATATGTCTCAAAAAAACTTGAATGTTTCAGTGTTAAAATATTTTTATCCTCTGGGTAAAAAAGTTAGAAATTTGATCATTTCTCTATCTACAATCGCTGTTATTTTATTGCTAATAGATATGGTGATTCTTAATAAAGAGTGTGAAAAAAGTGGCAAGGATAACAGTTGGGCTTGTGTGATATCCCCTATATGTGTTGAATTTTATGCTTCTATTTTTGTTTTAGCATTTACTTTATCATCTATTGAATTAGCCTTTCGCAACGAGATGCTGGAAGAGATACAAACAATATTTCAGTCGAGCGAAGCTACTAAATATCTAAAAGCAGTTCATCCTAAAGTAGCTATTCATAGAGAAATGGTTAGAAGTAATTTAAGACAACTTGATGCCCATGAGCAAATAAAAATGCTTTGCTTATCAGAAACCGTGAGAATTCTGAATGATGATGAGATTGGCAAAAAAGTAATTGTCGAAAAATTACAAAATAATTGTCAATTTAAAATTCTCACTCTCCATCCAGACTCCCTACTTTTAGATTGTTTGAATAATGTTAAATTTAACAGAGATAGACAAAACCTAGTCAACAATCTCTCACCTTTATTAAAAGAGCTATCTAGAGAATTGCCAGGGAAAGTATTGCAAGGTTCTCTAGAAGTTCGTCTGCACAAAGATGTTTTCTCACCCTTTTGTTATTTTTCAAGCAAACAATTAGAACTGATCTGGATTTACTGTTTAAATTCGGCAGGTTTTGAATATCCTGCCTTTGAGATTTTACATATTGATATTATCAAAGAAATTTCGGAACACTTTGAGACTATTTGGTCAAAAAGTTCTAGTTCAATTCTTTTTAAATTTGAAAAAGGAGAGATTATCGTTGATAAAGTCGATCATTATTTACATGGTATACAACCAGAAGATGAACAAAAATCTCAAAATAGAGAAGCAAGAGAAAATGATGAGAGTAACTTCCCTAACCAACAATAATTATAAGTCTCAAAGACAATAAAAATATGTCTATCCTCTGTCCAAGCTGTCTAACTGATAATCCCGATGGAACACAACAATGTATTAGTTGTGGTTTTAATCTCACCCCTGTATCCCCTAACAAAACTACCACATCACTCCATCATCTCAGCATCGGAACTTTACTCAAACAGGGACAATATCAGATCGAACAAGTTTTGGGTGAAGGGGGATTTGGCATTACCTATAAAGGAATTTATCGAGCGAATAATGCTCCTGTGGCTATCAAAGAACTTTGGCCAGAAAAATCCGCTAGACAAGGGAATCAAGTTATTTGGCCTGCCTCTATTTCTCCTCAAATAAAACGACAACAAACCAGTAAATTTAAGCTAGAAGCCAGCCATCAACAAAAATGTCATCATGCCAATATCCCTAAAATTTATGATTGGTTTGACGAAAACGATACAGTTTATATTGTCATGGAATTTATTGCGGGAAAATCTCTTTTTAAAATCCTGACCCAAGAAAAAAAGCTAACTGAAGAGCGAGTTAAACGCTATTTTCTGCAAATTGCTGATGCCTTAAAAACCGTCCACAATAATAATTTTTTACACCGGGATATTAAACCTGACAATATTTTAATTGATCCTCAAGATAAAGCGATTTTAATTGACTTTGGTGCGGCGAGAGAATTTATCGCCGGTCAAACAGGAGACATGACCAGAACCTTAACCCCGGGTTATGCTCCTTATGAACAATATAGTCAAAGGAGTAAACGTTTTCCTGCCACGGATTTTTATGCTTTTTGTGCTTCAATCTATGAACTTTTAACCGGACAATTACCAATTGAAGCACCGGATAGAGCTAGTGCATTATTGCAGCAACGTTCATCAGATCCTCTCATTCCACCCCGACAACTCAATCCAGATATTTCTAATTTAATGGAAACTGTTATCCTAACTGGAATGAGAATTAATGTTGAGGATCGTTTCCAAACTGCTGACGAACTGATTGATGCGCTCAAAGGTCAATTTGTTTCTCCTTTACAAAAAAAAGCAAGAGAGTTAGTTAAACAAGGAAAACTTGTCGAAGCAGTTCAAAGTTACGAGAAATGTTTAAGCAACGAACCCAATAATGGTGCAGCTGCTGTTGAACAAGCGTTATTGCAAATCCATCTTAATGATACTCAAGCTGAAATTGCTGCCCAAAAAGCAATTCAACTAAACCCTAATGATGGTAGAGGGTACGGAGTTTTAGGCTTGGTATATTGCCATCAAAATAACTGGGAATCCGCCGTACAACAACTACAACAAGGAGCTAAACTTTCACCTCAAGCTCTTTGGATACAAGTGAATTTAGCCTGGTCATTCGGTAAAATTGGTCATTGGCAAGAAGCAGAATCCGCTATCAACACAGCCCTAAAACTTGATAGTAACAATCTCTTTGCTCTCGGAATTCAAGCTTGGATTACCTTCAATCAAAATCAATTTAAAGCCACTATTGGTGCTGCTAGTAAAGCAATTACTAAATCCAAACAAAACCCCTCCCAAAAGAATCAACAAATTCAATATTGGGTTTATCCCTACCTACTTGCCGCTCTTGACAAAGCCACCACTAGCCAACAAAGCCAAGATTTAGACCGGCGCATTCAAGACTGTCTGACTCAAATTCAAGACCATCCCTTTGCTTGGGGTTTCAAAGGTTGGAAACAAGCTCAACAAGGGTTATGGAGTCAGGCTCTTCCTTGCTTTCAACAAGCTAGTCGTCACCCCAACGCAGCCCCCTGGGTGCTTATCAATACGGCTATTAGTCATGAGCATCTCAACAATCCCTCGGAGGCCCTTCAAATTTATCAAGCTTACCTACAGAAAAATGGTGAGGAGCCTTTTATTGCCTATCGACTAGGAACATTACTCGCTCAATTGGGACAATGGAAACAAGCGAAAACTCATCTGGAGCAGGCGATTCAACTCAAACCTGACTACCCTGAAGCCTACCACAATTTAGGCTGGGTATTACTTAATCTAAAAACTGCCGATGGACAAATCCAATATGCCCGCGAACTCTTATCCTACTATCGTCAAGCCATTACTCTCTACAATCAACAAGATAAATCCCATCTATCCAGAATGCTCGCTCAAGCTTTAACAGAGGCTGACGTTTAAAGGCTAAGAAATGTAAAATTGACTTGCTTTGACGAAGTTAACCTGCTATAGTCGCAAAAAAACTGTTTTACAGTTTCCTCCCAAGAGCTATTTTTCTACTTCCCTAACCGCCACGACTTCGTTGATTGTTATTCGTAGCTCATTTTCAGGAAATTGGCCTACTTCTGTGCCTGATTTTCAGCTTAGTAAGCTGAAGGAGATTATCTATTATCCTGTTTATTTGGGATTTTTAGTTTTTCCTGACAGGATTTTGCCAAAAGCATTGACGTAGGGATTTCTAGGTTGTTGTTTTTTTATGTTAGTAGTTTTCGAGTTTAGCTAGTTAATTTGAACCATGATTAAATACGTTATTCTCAATTTAGAACCGAGCAATGATAAAATTCAATGTTCTCTGCAAATAAAATATTTATCAACTAATCCATTGCGAGCGTTAATTTGGACTATTCAACGATTTTATAATTTTTTCTACGGCGAAAAATTTAAACTCGATTATCCTACTGAACTGATTAATAAATATAATAATTGGAACAGTCAATATAAGCAATTTCAAAAATTAGGACTGAATCCTAGCTCGGCAAATGAGGATTTAGATAAATGTGCAAAACAATTAGATCGTAACCTAGAACAATTTAACCAAGAATTAAATAACTGGTTAGAATCTGTTCCTAATAAAGTTGAAGAAAAAATAGAGAAAAATTTCTTAAGTAGTCTTGAAAAATTTTTGGACTCTGATACCAAAGTAATCTTTGTCATTGAAACTGAAATTCTGGAAATTCAAAAGCTGTTTTGGCATCATTGGAAATTACTCAAAAAGCATCCTCAAATTAGCCTTGTATTTGGGATAACACGACCAAAAAATAAAGTTAAACAAGAATTATATGTTCGGCCGTTTAATGAGGCGTTGAAAGTTTTGATTATTTTCGGAGATATCCCAGAAGGAAATATTCAAAAGCAAAAAAATATCTGGGAAAAATCAATTTCGATATGTCATAATTTGGGTATTAAGTTAGAGTTGCATTATTTGGAAAAAATTAGTTCTCAAAAGATAAGATCACTTGTCGATAATGGGCATCAATTTGAAGTTATTTACTTCTTGGGACATAACCCATATGAGGAAGAAGGCAATGGGCAAGAAGACAACAATATACAAATTAGTGAATATGAATATTGGACAAATAGTAAATTTTGCGAATGTATTAATATTCAAAGAATAAAAACTTTAAAGCTAGTTATTTTAGACTCTTGCTATTCCCTAAAGTTAGCAAAAGCTCTCATTAACGAGGCAGAAATTCCTCAAGTTATTGCGATGAGAGAGTCTATCTTTCTGGATTTTTCTCGAGAATTTTTAGTGGTTTTGTTGATCGATTTACTTCGATATAAATTTTTACCTTTTGCTATTAAAGAAGCTCAAGAAAAGATAGAAGATAATGAGGATGATAAAAAATGGCAAAGTTCTGCTTCAGTCGTTGCTCTTTTACAAAATCTCAACAAAACTCCTTGGACATGGCCTAATAATAAAGAATCTCGCTTCAAAAAGAATATATTTCTATATTGCTCAAGTTTTTTGTCTTGGTTATTCATATTAGCAATAATTCTTACTTTGAGCAAGAATAGATTACTTAATCTTCCTGGACCGATTAATAAAATATTTCCTCCGTCAAAAGCTGAAGTAGAAAATGTATTACAAGAAAGTACAGTAACTATTAAGGTTTATGACCCCAAAACAAATAGCTCTAGTTTTTTTGCGGGTATTATTTTTGCTTATGACAAGAAAGCAGACAAATCTCATTCTCAACAAGATACAACTTATTATATTCTAACCAACGCAAAATCATTAGAAAACAGAGAAAATAGTCAAATTGTTATATCAACTAATCAAGGACGAAAAGAGTTCAGAAACTACAGACCTATTACAGAGGTGAGTCAGCACTTAGCTATAATGACTTTTAACAGCAATAAAACATACAAAATCGCTCAACTGAGCAAAGCTAAGGCTGCATTAGAAGAAAAAGTTTATATGGCCGCTCGACAGTCTCCAGAAGACTCTCATTCAAATCTCAATTTAATTGATGGTAAAATTACCGATCTAAATCCAATGCAAAAAAATCAAACTTATAAATTTTTCTATAACAGCTTCGATGGTACAATTAAACCAAAAGCGGAAGGAAATTCTATCATCAATCAATATGGCTGCTTAATTGGAATTGATTTAGGTAGTTCTAATTTGCCTAATCAGAATTTGGGAATTGGTATTCCTGAAAATACTCTTTTAGAGGTAAAAAAGCTTAAAAATCCCCAGGACACATCGATAAATAACATAAAAGAATCAAAGTTTGCAGATTTATATACTGAGTCTTGTCAGTATGAATAATAAACCTATAAAGACTCTTTTTCCAGCTTACGATATTGAAGCTTGAACAGCGATAAAAACCACTGCGATACCGTTTCTTTATTAGGATTATATTGATCGATTTTGTCAAATACTTGCTTCAAGGTTTGCTGCCATGCCATTCCAGAAATATCTGGGGAAGAACTATAGATATTTTGATTTTGTACTTGATTAGATTCTTGAATTTTATTAGTTAATTTAGTTAAGCTTTTATATCTTTGCTGACTAATTTTTGGATAATTTTTAGCAGCCAAAGCTAAACTTTCTAGCTGTTTGTCTTCATATTCTGCCAGTTCTGTGTTGATTCTCGCTAACAAAGTCCGTAAAGAATTTTCCCTTGCTTTCAAAATTCTTGAATCGATTTCAGGATGTTGAATTGCATAGTCAGAAAATTCTACTATTGCTTTCTCAAACTCTTGGGCTTGAGCTTTTCTAAGTTCATATCCCTTTTCGTTCAAAACCATAGCTGTAAATCCACTAACTGTAACTCAACGCAAACAATACCTTTAGTAATTCCTCTTTCTACATCTATTGTATAATAACCATAAATCGTTTGACCATTTACGGCTCTCGTATCTGCGGTTAATAATTCTCCTCCATACTTTTTCTTTTGCTCTCGACATCCTTCTAAGGAAGTATCCAGCAGGATACTATCAAGCTTTTCTGGATTTACTTTCTCACTTTCCCAAAAACCATCATAATCATTGGGTTTTCCCTTTTTAGTCACAAAACTACCATCAAGATAGACTTTTTGGCAACCTGCTTGTTGAAGATTTAGCAATACTCTTTTTAGTCCGACTAGAAGACGTTGTCTTCTTCGAGTGGTTCCAAATCTTTCTACAAGCTCTTCCCAGCTATCTAATTTATGTTCTCCCGGCGGCAAAAAGCCGTGCTGATTAAAAGGAGGAATTCCCATGTTTTTAATATTAGATAATTTGTGAGCAAGCTGGGCATTGCCCAAGAAAAACTAGGGTTGATTAGAACTAATTGAATGACTATCTTGATAAGATTGATTCAAGGGATCTCTGTAGATTAGGTAAAGTTTTAGAGGAATCGGTGGACTTTGAATCAACGCTAGATGATAGTCCTCAACAACCTGCATAGCTTCAGAAATAGATAAGGATTTATCGTAACGAAGATCGGCGCATTTTTGAAAAGTACTTTGAGCAGATAATTTCAGATCTGAATACTTTTTCCAAAGCAGTAATATATCCCCAGATAGAATAAAAGAAATAGCTGTTAATGCTGCCTTAACTGCCCACTTTACCCCACTCATATCTTGATTTTCTTGGCTAATTGTAGCCGTAGAGGTTGCGAAGTCTGCAAAATAAATAATTCCTGATAAAATTAAAATTGAAATAACTAAAAATACCAGTAAATAATTGACCGTTTTTGCCGCTAAAAACTCAGTAAAGTAAGCAGATTCTGTTGTAATATCCATTAATCTTTGTGGACTATTAGATAGAGAAGATGAATAATAAGGAGAAGTAAAAGGAGCTTGTTGCAATTTAATTCCTGTTGTCCAAGCTCTAACCATAGCTAACTCATGGCTGGGAATATCTTCTCCTAAACTATCAGCATATAAAATCATTCTTCTACATTTATCAGCTTTTTGTGTCAAGTTATTAGCCCATTCTCGCAACCATGCTACTGCTATTGGAGTAATTAAGGCAAGAAAACCGGCAATAGCTAAAAGCCACAATTTATTGTTGACTGTCGCAATTAATGCTAAAACTTGAGCGCATAAAGATAACCACAAGCTGTACCACCATCTCACTTCAGCTTGATCGTAGAGATAATTGCGAATATCCGATAAATCTTTTTGGTTTGGCATAGCTTACTTTAGCATCGATATAAGATCAAATTTTGAACAATTTATCTAAACTTTAATCAGAAATGAAATTTAGATAAATTATCCCGTTCAAATAGAGTTTAGTCAAAAGAAAATTGTTCTGTGTGACTTTCCTCTGCTCGCTTCACTTGTATTTGAAAACTCTCTCCCAATTGAAGCTTATAGTTCAAAGAGATATAATTACCTCTTTTTGTTTGACTTGCATTCAAAGTTTGGTCGGATAAAGATAATAGCTTCAAATTCAAATCAGATGGAATTTTTTCTCCTCTATCGGATTCAACTTCCACAAGAAGTTGAAACTTTCCATCTTTTGTAGGGGTTATCCTAACAAATAGGATAAATGTCCGTCTTTTCAGAGTAATGTATTTAGCTTTATAGAGAGGAGAGGTGATAGATTTATCAATTGTAGGTAGAGCGGGATTATCTAGGCAAACAAAACTTTCCTGTTTATCTTTTAAAATTTTTGCTGATTCATCCTCATTCCAATTCTTGTCAAAAGTTCTTTTGAAAAGTTGTTTGTTTTTAGCCAGAAGAAGTAAATCAAGTAAATTGTCAATATCTGGTAATTGAGCTAATGGTAATTCATTAGTTTTTATCTGCTCGACAAATCCAAATAAAATAGCTTTCTTCGCTTCTTCATCAATTTCTACCACAACATAACCCACTCGATCTGACCATACCTCGGACGGGACATAACAGATATTTTCATTTGGCAAAACCGGACGACATTCTAATTTACCGAGAACATCGATCTTTAAATCAGCACTATCCATTAAAATTCGCCGAGTATAATCCCCAATAATGCTTTCCTTTAAATTTGTTTCTACTTTCAAACACTGGCAGTAAAAGTTAACAGCAAGCACGGCTAAAGTATTTAGAAAAACCTGTTTACTTTTATCAGCATCTTTCTGCTCGCAACTAAACTTTTGAGCTAATTTAAAATCAGCACCGCTCAGGGGGACTGTAAAAGTTAAACGTTCAGCTAGTGGCATCATGGTTTTTGTCTCCTATTTCTAAAGATATTCTTGAAAAATTGGTTGCAATTTATCAATGCTGCGTTGATAAAAGCTGCTTAAAGTTGCTAGGGAGATTCCCCATTCTGTTGACATTTCCTTCCAAGATTGTCCATTAAATCGCCTTATACAGATTGCTTGAAAATTAGCCTCCGGATGCTTTTCGATGTGAGTCTGCCGAAAACAATCTCTAGGATCTTTTTGGATAAAATCCCATAATCTCTCCCAATCTTTTTGGGGGGAGAGAGATTCAGTTTGCTCGATTATATCAAGCAAGGAAGTATCTGGGGCATGGTTCCAGCTTGATTGCTCCGACTGGAGAGGAACATCCAAAGATTGCTCATAAATTCTGATTCGCTTGCCATTATCTTGTCTATGTCGCAGTTTTAAATGTTCCCTGACAGCATCGATAAACCGCTTATCGAGCAAAAAACTTACCCATGCCAAGACATTACCTTTACTTGGGTCGTACAGGTCAATTTTTTCAAAAATCTCTAAAAAAGTCTGCTGTAGAGCTTCGTGAAAAATATCCTGATAGACAGACTTAGGAAAATTATAGATATTTTTACAGTACACTTTATTAGAGTTTTGAATCTCATTGGTTAGTTTTGTTAGCCATTTTTGTCTCTCCTTGCTGTTTGCAGGGGAGCTTTTAGCCAAAAGTGCCATTTCTTCAAGAAGCTTAAGTTTGCTGTCTGGGTTACTCATCAGAGAACTCTCCTTGCATTTTCTAGATCACTACCCCTTTTATCTACTCGTCAGGTTACTGGCATTTTATGCAAAAACCGATAATTAAAATTCTTTTTTGTGAGGAATTGTCGAGGGAATTGCGATCTCGCTCCCGGACTGCCTTCGGTATCGCAGCCAGAGTGGATGTGGCGCGGGGTACTATCGAGAATGTAAATTTATGTTAAGATAATCATAAATTTTGCATAAAAAGCAGCCATCCCTACGAGAAAGTAATATAAAACCGAAACTAAACACGATCGCTGTTTGGTTGCTATCAATTATCAATCATGACTCATTGATCAGGAGGTGGAGTGCTTGGGAGTTATTTATATTGGCGATCGCGAAACAGGTAAAACTCACCTAGTCTTGGAATTAGCTAACCCCAAGGGAAATTATGTCAAAGTTACTTATCCCGATTATCAGTTTCTTAGAGGACTCTTTTTAGATCTAGAACTTGGCTCTCCAAGACCAACTGGTGGTATCGCTCCCGAAGGAATTAATGAGCAGTACATAGAAGTTAATGTCACCCTTCCCACAGGGGAGAAAATGATTGCCTTGGATTGGTTGGACACCCCCGGTGAAATCTGGCGACAATACTGGCAAAAAAATCGACCTGATGAGTGGCAAAGATTTCTCGAAACGATCAGAAAAGCTGAAGGAATTATGTTGATTTTACCGCCCTATCGGGACATCATTAAACCGACCAGCCAAGTAAACCTAGCTGACTTTATCACCAGACAACAATGGTGTAATCGTTTTGACCGTTGGCTTGAATTTTTCCAGCAAGATTGTCCGAAAATTCGACATCTTCTCCTCTGTTTAAATAAAGCCGATTTACTCCCAATCGATCTCGAAGAAGAAGCCAGAAAACTCGCTTTTAATCCTGATTTCCAACCCATAACATGGCAAGAGAGAGATAACTATGTCTTTCAGCGTTATTTTCGACCGATTCACCCTCAAATCAATCAACTTAACCGTAGTATTCAAGGGTTAACAATTAGATGTTTTATTACGAGCATATATAATCGAAAATTATTAGAACTCCCCTGGATTTATTTGGGCAGTCATCTCGCAAAATAAAGTTAAAATAGGAGTAAAAATGACCAGTGGAAATATTGTTGTAATTGGACCGACAGCAGCAGGAAAAACCACCTATTTAGCTGCTTTGTCCTACTTCAAAGAACACAAACAAGGCAAAAAACTATTTACTGTCAACCCCCAAAATCCTGCCACAAGAATACTTGCTGAAAAAGCTGAAAATATTCTCAAACAAGCGGCCGATCTAGATAGAACCGTCATCGGACAAGAGATTGAGTCAGTAGATGACTTACCCTTTTATTCCTTTGGTATCACAGCCAAACCCTATTGGTATAGTTCCACGGAGACTTTTCAATTAACCGCTAGAGATTATCCCGGAGAAGTCTTTGAGGCAATTGCCAGTCCCAGTGCAAGGAAGCCTATCCATGAAGATTTTATTAATGAATGTTTTACCGATGTCATCGGCTGTCTAATTATGCTAACAGGATGGGAACCAGGAACTGATAACTTTTATAACAGAATCATGAAACAATTCCTTAAATTAATGGATGAGCGGGGTCGTTCTCAGAATTTGAAGTTAGCAATAGTTATGAGTAAATGTGAAAGAGGAGAAATTTGGCCCGGTAGGCTTGACCCAGAAATTGATTTGTTCGCCGTCCATTTACGAGAAACTACTAAAACCTTGCGAGCAAAAGTTATTCCCCAAAATCTGCGTTTTTTTGCCCTTTCTACCTTTGGCGTTTTAGGCAGAGATAATCCCCGTCCTAACCGAGAAGATCGGATGAAAGGAGAAGAACCGGCTTCGGTGATTAGACAACCAAACTCATGGCAACCTTATAATCTAATTGAACCTCTCTATTGGCTCAGTAAAAAACCAAATCAAGGAGCCAAAAATGAAAGCGTTTGACTGGTTAAAACCAAAAGCTCCTGAATTAAAAGATGCCAATGCCGAAATACGGGTTATTGGCGATCGCAATGCTGGTAAAACCGCCTATATGGCTTCCCTCGCCTATTGGCCAAATGCTAAGGCCGATAGTCCAGTTCAATCGGTGACTCCAGTGGGGAACCAAGAAGCCAGCGCACAACTGATGAACATGGCACAGAACATCTTGGAACAGGGACTAGAATTAGAACCAACTCCCCTAGAAGCCACCGTTGATGAAGTCAAAGATTATGGATTAAGTATTGTTCTCAAAGAACAATTTTCTTTGAAAAATCTGCAAAGAGGCCTATCTTCTAGCGCAATACGTCTCAATGTTAACTGTAAAGATTATTCCGGCGAGTTTCTTCGGGATCTCATTAACAAAACCGGCGATCCGCGCTTAGTTGACTATCTCGAAGACTGTGTGGTGGCTACAGGTCTTTTATTGTTAGTGGATGGAACCTCTCACCGCAAAGATAAAGACTATGCTATTGGACTAGAAAAATTTTTAGCGGCTTTAGACAGGGTGGATATTAATCCCAAACAGCGCCGCGTTGCTTTTGCGGTTAGTAAGTGCGAACTGAGTCAACTGTGGGTGAGTCGTCATGAACCGAGAAAATTGACACAAAGACGCTTTCCTCTGATGCAAAATAAATTAGAAAACTGGGTAGATAGGGGAGGAGGTGAAGTGGACTATTTTGCCACTTCTGCCTTTGGTACGTTGGGAACCAATTATCCCGAACCCAACTCGATCGAAAAACAACGCGATCGCCAAGGAACAACTTCTATTATCCGCGATCCGAGACGGTGGCGACCCTTTGGTTTAGTTTCCCCGATTTACTGGCTTTGTACCGGTCAACATCACAAAGAATTAGATAAGGATTAAAACAATGACTACTATTCACATTCATGAATTTAGCACGGGTATTTTAGTCGATGGCACTGGCGGTGCTGGTGAGTGGAAATCGCGGGGTTTTTCGGGAGAGTACATGAACTCAACCCTTGCTACAATTCCTACACCTGTACAGTTAGCTATTAAAAATCGAGAATTTGCCGTTTCTGAAGGCGCATCTAGCCAAAATCCCGCCATTATTGGACGGGAAGTGGAATATCATGGAGAGGCTTGGTCAGTCATTGCCGTCGTCACACGGGGGATAGATGAACGGGGACGGGGTGCATCTCTCTATCGCTATTTCTTGTGTCAGGGAAGGGGTAAGCTGCCTGATCTTGTATCTTGGTACATGAGAAAGGGAAAGCCAACTTTTAACCCATCTGATTATAAACAAGTCGATTTGTTTACAGAATATGACGATACTGAGACTCAAATTAATGAACATATTCCATCTGAGTTGGATGGGATTTGGGAAGGAAAAACACCGATAATTATTACTCAGAATAATTTGCAGACACCATATCCTGCTTTAATGATTCATAAAATTGCCTCTAAAACTGACCCAGCAAGATGTAAGGAATTGATTTCTTGGGCCTGTAATGTAGAGGCTTTAGAGCAACCAAATCGCTTTTTAGTCATCTATCCCGCCAGTAAAAAAGCAGAGGAGACAATAAGAGCCAGAATAAACAGTGTTCCTCAACTTGCTCCAGCAATACCTGAAGAAACTCTAATTAAAAATGCTATCAGGAATTCCTGCCGGACAGGAAACTTTCAAGAAAATTTAGCCCCTATCGAAGATGCTTTGAACAATCCTAAAATTCAACAGGATTATAAAACCTTTTGGAATTCCATATTTGAAGGACAAGGCTCCAAAGATGCTTATCAACAGGGAATTTATAATGAATCTAATGTACGTCTTTTGACGCTACAAGCCATCATTTGCCCTGAAAAGCTGCCAGATTTTGTCGCTTGGATAATGAAAAAAGAGAAGGATTATTATCCAATATCTCAGAGTTTTCAAGGGGAGATTGTAAAAGCTATTACTCAGCCAAACTCATTAATATTTAATCCAGTTAAGCAAGGTATTAATATACTTATTCTTAATGTCATTAAGCAGCCAGACTTGATAGATGCTACGGCTAGACTCTTATCAGATAAAGACGGACTCTGGGGAGTAACATATAAAACTTTCACAAGTGTGGGATTGAAACAAGATTTAAAGAAAAAAGCAGGTTATCTAAGCACGGAAACAGAAGGTTTAAAAGAAAAAGAATTTTATGTGTTAAATGATGCACGTTGGCAAGAAATTATAGATGACTTAAGGAAAGTTTGGAATCATCGTTTTTATCCCGATCCAACAACTCAAAAATACATCCATCTTGCTCGCCTATTTGATAAACTAGAAGTGTCATCGCAGGAACAGTATAAAGGATATAGTTTAACCGTTTTCTTTTATCATCTCGCCCAGAAAAAGATTCCTAGTGACGTATATAAACGCCATAAATTGAATGGGGATGAAGATAAGAATTTTGATATTAAAGTTCAAAGAGATATACCTTGGTATGAACCAGTATTTAGAGAAATAAAAGAAACAGCAATATTTCTTCTATCTTCTGTGTTTAAAGGTGGAGCAGCTGGCTGTTTTATTGCTATTATTTATTTTTTGCTTATATTCACTTTAGGAGGATTTTTCTTTCAAAGATTATTGAATTTAGCTAATTTATCTGTACCCGGTTTACCCGGAGGATCAAACAATTCAGAATCGCCGATTATTAAAGAAGCGATCAAAAGCTTTCCAAAGACTAAAGGGTCATTACTACAAATTCAACAAGATTTGAAGCAAACTACTAGAGCAGATGCTTTTAAACCTAACAAGAATGAGATTGATGAAGCTATTTCAAAAATTCTCGATCCCAATAACTCTTTTGAGCTTAAGACTCTAAATAAACTAGAAGATAATAAAGATAAAGAAAAGTGGATTTTGTCTATATTGTATTATCAATTATATAAAGTTACACCATCTAATTCTGATGATATTGATGGTATTATTGATAAGGATGGAAAAACTTATCAAGCTCTAAAATGTAATCTGCTTCAAAATATGCAACTGCAAGCAACTCAAGCAACTGCTGACAATTGTAAAAAGCTAGGGTTTTCTAAAGTTAAAGTGGCTAAAACTCCCGCTTCATCTTCAACTCCCGCTCCAACTCCAACTCCAACTCCAACTACAACAGAAGAGGAAGCAATCAGAAAGGCAGTCCCAGAATTTGATAAACCAGAAAAGACAAAATATAGTTTACAAACTTTAGTAAAAGAATTAGATGAGGCTTTTTCTGTTTCATCTTCATATAATGTAATTAATGTTCTTGATCCCAATAATGAATTTGGAATTTCCCTTAGTCGTATGACTGAACCAGCAGATAAAGAAGCTTGGGTTAAAGCTATTTTACAATACCAAGAAAGTCTTAAATCTAGACTTAAAAAGGAGCAATCTATTAAGATTGATGTTGATGGAGTGATTAACTATGGAAAGAATACCTATAACCTTTTGAAGTGTGATGTAGCTGCTCAACTGGGTGAAACATTAAGTAATAAACCAGCAATTTGCGGTAAAGTAAACCCAATTGATTGAGCAACTCCCCCATCAGGATAATTTTTAAACCTATGAGAATTTGGCTTTACATACTAGCAGGAATAACCTCGGCTTTAATTGGCTGGAATATCGGTCAGATTTTCTTGACTGACTTAAAAATCCTGTCTCGGTTTCCAGAGGTGGTTCTTTTCCCCTGCGTCGCTATATCCTTAGGGATTGGGATGGTAATGAATGAAATATTTATTAGTAATCCCACCCGTCCTAAACTCAACTTTCGGATTGCTTTAGTTCCCCTATTAATTGCCACCTTAATCGGATTGATTGCCGGATTAGCTGCGGGTGGAATCTTTCAGCTATTAATTCAATCTGGAGTTGCTGAGTTTCCAGGCAGACTTTTAGGTTGGCTTTTTGTCGGTGCAGCCGTTGGATTAGCCGAAGGACTTACTTGGCAATTTTACAGCATGGAAGCGGGGGATCGCGATCGCTTTCGACAACGGTTATATACTAGCATCATCGGTGCGGGTGTTGCCAGTTTAGTAGCGGTGGGAATCTTTGAATTTATTCGTCAATGGTTAGGCACCTCAGAAGCGTTTAGAAAAGCAGAAGATCCCCTCGGATTTGCCATTTTAGGCTTATTGCTCGGCCTAACCTTTACAATTACTAATTCTCCTAGCTACATGGCAGCACTGAGAGCCGGTAAAGGATTCGAGTACAGGAAAATCATTCCCGAACTCGAAAGCATCGATCCTCAATTTACATCCATTAATTCAGTCTTTCCTAACATCCATAAAACGCTCAAATTTGTCAGTGAATCGGATGCCGAAAAAATCGAAGAGGGACTGTCGATTCAACTTCCCGCCAAAGGAATCATCAAAATTGGTTCTGTCGCCAAAACTAAAGGTTCTGATGGTGTAGAAAGAGGATCGGATATTTATCTCCCCGGACTCCCCCCCCATATTGCTGACATCAAAATTATCAGCCGTGATGCCATTTTAGATCCTAACCCAACATTTTACAACCTTATCGAACTCAATGGCATACCTTTAACTAGCACCAAAGAAATTCCCCTTAAACACAATAACCTGATAACCTTCCATGTTAAAGATAACCACAACCCCGATGAACCCAAAATTTATCGTTTCGTCTTCTACAATCGCTTCCTTGACCCACAAGCTTAGTTTATCAATGATTATGTTAACCGCTCTTATTACCCCAGCTTGGGGAATTAAACCTGAAATCACAGATATTGAGGACATCGACGATAAAGTGACTCTTCAAATTCAAGTGACAGGAGAAGAAAGTAAACCGATTATGGGTTTAGCTGAAAGCGATTTTCAGCTTAAAGTTATTGATAAAAAAAACAACAAAACTTATCAAGGAAAACAACTACCTTTTGACTGGAAGTCTCCCCGAGAAACGACTCCTCCTGATGCTTGGATTGTCGTTCTCATCGACTTTAGTGGTAGTATGAATTGTTCTCAGGCTCTCAACACAAGATGTGATGCCAAAGCGGTTGCTAAAGGAAAGCGAAAATTAGATGCAGCAATTAACGCACTGGGAACATTTATTAAATTAGCCTCAGAGCGTAAAGGCAACACCTATTTATCTATTGTTCCCTTTGGGGTAGAAGGTAAAAATGACAAGCCTGGAGCCTGTGATTATTACCCAAAAGTTACTTCAGAAACTCTCGATAATTTTAATTTAGTGCAAGATGTTAAACTAACTAATTTTCTAGGTAGTCTTGCGGATAAAACTCCTTGTGCAACGACCAACTTCTATCAAGCTCTCAAAGAAACCGTCAAATTTTTTAAAAACGATAAAGAAGGTCGTTTCTATCCTAAAGATAAAGAAGGAAAACCTTTAAAACCTCAACCACGACTCTCAATTATTCTCCTTTCTGATGGCTTTGATAATAATAGTAATTATCAAGAAGTTCAGAAAACTTTAGCCAATCTTCAGAACAATAAAGATATTGTTGTTCATACCCTAGGATATGGCTTAACCCCACAACAATTAGGCAAAAAATATTCCTTAGGTAAACCTGCTGTTCGTGGAGATATTAATAACCCAAAATTATCCCAAGCAACTAGAGAGCAACTAGAAAAAGAATTTGTAGATCAAAAACAGTTAGCGGAAATTGCGAAGTTAACAGGAGGAGTTACTGAATTTGCTGGTGATGCTGATGAAATTGCCGAGAAATTAGAAATTTTCCTTGATGCGATTCAAGGACGATACGAAATCAGTTATATCCAACCCAACGTTCGACGAGGAGGTGAATATGTAGCCACAGTTTTTACTCAAAAAGTAGCATCACAATCAAAACCTTATACCCTTGATTTTTTTGGGCGTACACTTCCCTTAGAAACCAGAATATTAATGCTTATTTGTATTTTTTTTGCTCTTGGTTTGGGAGGAGTTATTCCTTTTTATTATTGGGGAAAATGGTTAAAAGAAAAACAGAACTAATCCTAAATATTTCGGAACTTGTAAAGTCATGAAACAGATGCTTATTTATTCATCTCTCTTTTTCCTCAGTAGTTGTAATTTTCAGTTTAATCAACCTCAAACAACTTCAGAATGTCCTCAAAAACCCACAGCTATTCTCATTGCAGAAAATCTAGAAAATGTTAACCTAACCACTGAAACTATCACCAAATCTAATCAGGTTAGT
>NZ_JADBTF010000350.1:0-15926 GCF_020246295.1 Microcystis sp. M090S1
TCATGACGGCAAGACTTTGGTAAGCGGTAGTTGGGACAACACTATCAAACTCTGGAATCGGTCAACAGGCCAAGAAATCCGCACCCTCAAGGGGCATGATGGCCCTGTCTGGAGCGTTAATTTTAGTCACGACGGCAAGACGTTGGTGAGCGGTAGTGATGACAACACTATCAAACTCTGGAATGTAGAGACAGGCGAAGAAATCCACACCCTCCATGGGCATAAAGACCGTGTCAGAAGCGTTAATTTTAGTCCCGACGGCAAGACTTTGGTGAGCGGTAGTTGGGACAAGACTATCAAACTCTGGAATGTAGAAACAGACTGGGATTTATCGGATTTAGATGCTTTAATGAGGCGTAGTTGCGATTGGGTGCGGGTTTATTTGCACAATCCTAATTCTGATGTCAGGGAGGAGGATAGGCATTTGTGTGATGGCATTGGTACAAAGAATTAATTGTCAGCTAAGTTAGTTCGGACTAAGGAGATTTGGCCATGACTTCCACGAAAGAATAGAGCTAACCAGCTAGGGTAAAATTAGGGTTTCGGCTTATCCTCAACTCAGCTTACCTAGGAATAGGCCGATTTATCTTGTTAAGGCTATATTTTGAGCAACTTTTGTCAATTTATCCACAAACAGAAACATCAATCGTAGGGTGCGTTACGCTTTGGCTAACGCACCCATTTAATAATTAAGTTGTTGCGTTACGGCAGATTATTAATTTGTTTTTTTGTCAGAGATTATCGCCGCAAACACGCACCCTACAAGAATTTATAAAACTAAAATCAACACAGATAAATGTATTAGTCATGATTTTCTCTATCACAATTTCTTCCATCAATTGCCGATCTCTTTCTTCTCTCAACCGCTTGGATAACCGAGAAATAACCCGTTTAAAGTCATATCCCCCCGTAAGCAAAACTAGCTCGACTTTTGTGCTTTTCTAAGCATACTGCCTAGTCAGGTTAAATAAAACTAAAGCTATTGAGAGAGAAATAAAAATCTACACTTCAACCAAATGAACCCAACTTAGAGCAGATTTAACGCTGTTAAATAAGCGTTTATCGCTAGGGTATAAATTTGCTTGAAATCGTTGAGCTAATACTAGATAATGGGCATCATAAGTAGCAGGAAGATTCAAGGTTTGCGAAATTTCTATTGCTTGGTAATGGAGGTAATGATCTCCATGAAACTGAATAGGTAAATCTAAGACTTCTGTAAGGAGGGTTTGCGCTTCCGTCTCCAAAATTTGACCAGCTTTTTTCAGACGATAAAATACGTTAGTGACTTCGTAACATAATAAAGTTGGTGCAATCACTAAATTTTCCTCGGTCATCCATTTTTGCCAGAGTTGACTGTACATTGTTACAGAAGGTTCAACCGTTGTTAAACGAACTATAAAACTAGAATCAACACAGATAAATGTATTAGTCATTATTTTCTCTATTCACTCACAATTTCTTCCATCAATTGCCGATCTCTTTCTTCTCTCATTTGATGAATAATTTCAGTAACATCGGTTTTAAATGGTTTTCCCTGACGACGTTCATAAATGGCTTTTCGAGTTGCGTCAATTCGTTCTAATGCAATTTCCCAAGAGGGGTGATCTTTGAGTTTTTTTCCTAACAATTCTTGTTCTTCTAGGGACAAGGATTTAATTGCCTTAACTAGAGATTCCACGAGTTGAATATTCATTTTTTTTACATCTTTGACTAAAATTATCGGTGTTTATGAAGAGTTATTATAGCCTAGTCTTTGAATTATAACAAAGAGAGGCAAACTCCGTCGCTTACGTCCCCAATTCATCCTCAATCAAAGTTTACCGTTTGGATAACCGAGAAATAACCGGTTTAAAGTCATATCATCCTGTAAGGAAAACTAGCCCGACTTTTTTAACAATTGTCGGCAAAATTTTGCTTGCTTTTTTCACGGCTTTTTGCCATAATATTTTTATAAGACTTTATATATAATGGAGTGGTGGAGTTCACTAAAAAATGCACGGATTCCCATTATAAGAAAAGTATAACCGAAGCCGCCGCCCAAGTCAAGGGATTACTCCTCTTTTTTTTGAGAAGTTTTCAAAGAAAAAAAATCAAAGAGGCAGCCGGAGATATTCGGTTTTTCTTCACTTTTTGGGCGAAAAAAACCCTTTTAGGATGCCTATAATAGGAGAGAGAAAGGGTTAAAAACTAAGAAAAAATGGCGGAGAGAGTCCAGAAAATCCTTGCCCAGTGGGGAATTGCCTCCCGAAGAAGGGCGGAGGAGATGATCGTAGCCGGCCGGGTGAGACGGAATGGCAAAATCGTGCAGTTAGGAGAAAAAGCCGACCCCGAAAAAGATCACCTAGAAATAGACGGAAAAAAAATTGAACCGGCCAATCGTCCCAAAAGATTGTATATACTGGTCAACAAACCCATTGGTGTGGTTTCTACCTGTAGGGATCCACAAAACCGGCCGACGGTAATTGACCTTTTGCCCGACTCCCTCGCCAGCGAGACGGGGTTACATCCCGTAGGCAGGTTGGACATCAACACCACTGGGGCTTTACTCCTCACCAACGACGGTCAACTCACCCTCACCCTCACCCATCCCCGTTATCATTTGCCCAAAACCTATCGGGTTTGGCTAGATGGTGCGATTGATAGACTTGCTCTCCAGCGTTGGCGAGAAGGTATCCTCTTAGAGGGAAAAAAAACCTTACCCGCACAGGTTGAGATACTCAAGCAAACCGACCAAAAAACCCTACTAGAAGTTATTTTAGTGGAGGGAAGAAATCGGCAGATTCGCTCTGTAGCCGAAGAATTAGGTTATCACGTCCTGAAACTTCATCGCAGTGCTATCGGTCGTATTCAATTAAACTCTGGTAATAATTCCCCCTTACCCTTGGGTGATTACCGTTTTTTAACCCTTGATGAACTGAAATATTTAAAGAACCAGATTAACTAAGCTGAAAGTCAGCCCCTAATAGCGATATGTTTCGCCTTCTCCAATCACAACTTGATCCCCAGCATAAACAGCGAACCAAATTACTGGAAATCGGCGTTTATTTGCAAAAAAATCGCCTAGAACAGTCCCTTTCTCTCGAGGAAATTGCCCAGAAAACCTTAATCCCGCGCCATCGCCTAGAAGCGTTGGAAGCGGGGGATTTGGAGGCATTGCCCGAACCGATTTATATTCGTTGGTTAATCAAACAATTTGCCGATAGTCTGTCCCTGGATGGTGAGACGATTAGCCGACGTTTTCCCACCAAGGTCAATAACTTTTTTAGGGGAACAAAACCGTCTTTATCGCTGCCGAGTCTTCAAATTCGCCCGATTCATCTCTATTTTCTCTATTTAATCCTAGTTATTGGTTCCGTACAAACCCTATCCCACGTCCTGCAAAAATCGGTACTGCAATCGAATCGCCTACCGCCGCCTTCCTTGCCACAACAGCAAATTGTCCAACCGAAAAGCAATCCCCTTCAACCGGTAGCCAACAAAACCAGCAATAATCAGCAGCTGGTGGTGGGGGTAAAACTGGAGGATGACTGCTGGCTGCGGGTGGTGGTGGATGGCAAGACAGAATTTGAGGGTGTGCTGCCCCAGGGAAGCCATCGCACTTGGCAAGCAAACCGAGAATTAACCGTGAGGGCGGGTAATGCCGGCGGGGTTTACGTTGCCGTTAATAATGCCCATGCTAAACAACTGGGGCAACCGGGCAAAGTCGAGGAAGTCACCTACCGGGCAAATTGAGCTAATTTATGCAAAAGGTTTTTTCACCCCTTGATCGCCTTCAGGGAGGGTTAATCGGGGCATATATTGGGGAATCCTTGCATAATCAGCCCCTAATACCAGCCTTTAACTATGAGGCGACACCGAGGACGATCCTGCTTTTGCAAGCTCTGCAATCTCAGGAGGATTTTTCCCTTGCGATCGCAGCCAAGCAGCAGTCGGAATCGGCGTTATTATTTGTGCTGTTGCCGGAGATTTTAACCTGGCCTGACCATGGGGAACGTTGGCAAGCTAGATTAAATTTTTGGCTAAAAAAGGGCTTAATTTCCGAGTTAACCCGACAAGAAGCGATAATTTGGGGAGAGGCTGTAGGTCTGTTATTAGAGGGAAAAAGGCCTTTAAATCAGTTAATAGGGCAATTGCTAACTATTAACCCCAAGAATAAGCTATTAGAGCAGATTCAGTCAGCTTTAGGGCAAAATCATCCCTTAGAGTCCATTTTATCGGCTTGGGCGAAAGATATCTCACCTTTAGGAATTGCGATCGCAGCTTCTCTCTATACCTTTCTGCAAACGAGCGAGGATTTCGCCGTTAGCGTGCGTCGTGCTAATTCTAGTCCCTATCAACGGCAATTAACCACCACTTTAGCGGGAATTTGGGCGGGATTGTACAACGGTATCGAGGGGATTCCCCTAGCTTGGCGGCAAAATTTGCCGAAAGAGCCAGTTCAACAGCAATTAATGGATAAAGCTGGGGAAATTTATCGAATTTCCCTGGGCATATCTCCTCATCTTGTCCTATCTCTTCATACTGCCGTCGCTTACGGGGGAACAATCCAACCCCGTCCTAGCTTAAAATTGGTCTCTCAAGATAATAATTAGGGTTTGCTGAAAAAGTTTTTCCTGGTGGCAGGGTGTGGGGTGTGGGGTTTTACCCATTTTCAGGTGGTCAATTACCTAATTTTCAGGGAAAAAGTCCCGGAATTTTCCCCCCAATCACTCCAATCGCTGGCACTTTCAAGGTTTTTATATTTATTCAGCAGACCCTACTTAGTTTGAAAGATATTTTGTACCATTTTTTTATCTAAACCTGCGGCAATTTTATCTAATTCTGCTATTTCTCCACTGTCTAAACTCCATCCTAAAGCCCCTAAATTATCCTCAGCTTGCCGAACATTTTTGGCTCCGGGGATAGGAATTGTTCCCTTACAGATACACCAATTTAAAGCAACTTGGCTAATAGTTTTATTTTTAGCTTGGGCGATAACTTCTAGGCAACTTATCAGAGGCGAAATAGCAGGAATTAATTGACCAAAAAGGAAGCGACGTAATCCTGGGGGTAAGTTTTTATTATCTCGATATTTCCCCGTTAATAACCCCAAAGCTAAGGGACTATAGGCAATAATTTTAATGCCCAATTGATCACATAGTTCCTTTAATCCTAAGTCAGTGAGAGGATAGGTAGAAAGGAGAGAATACTGTACCTGTAAACTGGTAATAGGAATGCCGCGACTGGCAAACTTTTGATAGGCAGACTTCAATCTTTTCGGTCCAAAATTGGATAAACCGACTCCTTTAACTAACCCCTTTTCCAGACAATCCCCCAATCCGTCTAATAATCCTCCCTCCTGCCATGGCGCATAATTGCCCGTTGACCAGTGCATTTGCACTAAATCCACCGGGCGACCCAATCTGGTTGCCGAAGCTTGACAAGCTTTCACCATGGCATGACGGGTTAAACGCCAAGGATAAGGGGCGAGTTTGGTGGCAATACGGATATTATCAGCGTTATAACCGCTATATTCCCCTGTAAAGCGTCCTAATAGCTTCTCACTCTGTCCGTTGAGTTTGCCTGTCCCGTAGGAGTCTCCCGTATCAAATAGGGTGACACCCCACTGGACGCAGAGATTAAAAACCGCTTGTAACTGGCTATCCATACTCTCATCGTAACCCCAGAGAAGACGATTTCCCCAGGCCCAAGTACCGCAGCCCATGGGGGGAAGGGATAGAGTTTGATGTGTGACTGTCAAGGGATTCATGGGTCAGTTTCTCTGGGTTTTTTCTCAAGCTTTCAGAGAGATATTTTACTACTAAATCGACTTGGGTTTTTGTTTAACAAATAATCCCCGCAACCAATAGTAAAAACTATCGATATAAGTAAAGATTACTGGTACAACCACCAAGGTTAATAGGGTGGAAGTGGTAAAACCACCAATAACAGCAATCGCCATCGGTGCGCGAATTTCACCGTCTGCACCCAAAGCTAAAGCAATCGGTAACATCCCGGCAATTGTGGAAACGGAGGTCATAATAATTGGTCGTAAACGAGAGACTCCCGAATCAATCATCGCCTTAAATTGCGGTTTCCCTGACTCAATGCCACTCAGGGCAAAATCAACTAACAGAATCGCATTTTTGGTGACTAATCCCATCAGTAAAACTATGCCAATTAAAGCGTATAAACCTAACTCTTTTTGGGTAATTAAAAGAGCGATTAAAGTACCACCAATCGATAAAGGAAGGGAAGTTAAAATCGCTAAGGGATAGAGAAAATTGTTATACAATAAGACCAGAATCCCATAGATACAAATAATTGCTAAACTTAACGCCCCCAAAAAACGAGCAAAGATATCGCGCATAATACGAGCATCACCAAAGGGTTCTTCTGTCACCTCTGGGGGTAAGTTTTTCATAGTTGGTAAAGCGCGAATTTGTGTCACCGCACTTCCCAAAGAAACTCCCTCTAAATTAGCTCCAATATTAACCTGACGTTGACGGTTAAAGCGTTGAATTTCCGCAGGTCCACTACCTAAGCTAATTGTCGCCACCGAGTTAAGCGGTACTAACGTCCCATTACTGCTAGGAACGCGCAAATTTTGCAGAGTTTCTATCTCACTGCGACCATCGTTGGCAATTTTAACCCGGATGGGAATTTGTCGGTCAGCAAGGTTAAATTTAGCTAAATTAAACTCATTATCGCCGATTAAAGCCAAAGATGCAGTACGAGCGATCGCTCTGACCGAGACTCCCTGATCGGCAGCCCGGACGGGATCCGGTTGAATAATGAGCTCCGGTTTAACTAAACTTACCCCCGAACTTACCTCGACAAAACCGGGTAAAGCCCGCATTTCTCGCTCTAATTTTTGGGCAGTTTGGGTTAAAATATCGCCATTTTCACTTTTCAGGACTATAGCTACATCTTTAGTGCTTCCTGCTCCACCCTGCGCCCGAAAACTAACTCTAGCACCCGGTATCTTCTGGAAATCCCGGCGGGTTTGTTCCTCAAATTGCCGTTGAGTTAGCGATCGCTGTTCCTTAGGAACTAAATTAACATATATTAACCCGGTATTTACCCGTCCCGAATCTCCCGGAATAGCCAAAACATTAGCGACGGCGGGATTTTTTTGCAGTAAACTATTCACCTGATTAGCCACGGCAACAGTATCATTCAAAGTCGCACCGGGAGGCAATTCTAGGCTTATTGTACTTAATCCGGTATCCCCGGAACTAAATAATCCTTTCGGAATCAAGGGAACTAACTGTAAACTACCGATAAAAAAGGCCAAAGCCGCTAATAAAGTCAGGATTCGATGACGTAAAGCCCAAGTTAACAAACTTTTGTAGGGACGAAAACGGGGGCGCGAGGAGGGATTATTATCACCGGTTTTGAGCTTTTTCGGCTGTAGAATATAGGCACTTAACATCGGGGTGACGGTGACAGCGATCAAACTGGAAAATAGGGTAGAAACCGCCACCGTAACGCCGAAAGGTTGAAAGAATTGGCCCGGCACACCGCCCATAAAAGCAACCGGCAGGAATACCGCTATAATTGCCGCCGCACTGGCTAAAACGGCTAATCCAATCTCTTTTGAGGCATCAAAAGCCGCTTGCAAGGGTTTTTTACCCATAGCTAAATGTTGATCGATGTCCTCCACCATACACACCGCATCATCGACAAGATTACCCAAAGCTAAAGCTAACGCCAGCAGGGTCATGCCGTTAAGGGTATAATTTAGGGACTGCATCACCCAAAAAGTCGGGAAAATCGACAAAGGCAGGGCCAAACCCGTGATAATCGTGGCGCGCCAATTGCCTAAAAATAGACCCACCGTGATCACCGTCATGATGCAACCGATGATCAGATCGCTCAGAAGGCTTTCGTAACTAGCACGAATTGAGTCGGCACGGGTAAAAATTAATTGAAATTTAATATCTTCGGGCAGTTTTTTCTTTAAATTCTCGATTTCTTGACGTACTGCTGTTTCTACCGTGACCAAGGTGCTGCCAGTCCCCCGTAAAATCGAAAAACCCACCACTGGCTGCCCATCTAAGAGGGCCATTTGTCGGGGATCGCTGGAACTATCACTAACTGTCCCTAAATTGCTTAAGGGGACTGTATCACCGTTAGGTAAAGAGATTTGATAATTTCTTAAATCTTCGATCGTTTCAGCGCTGCCGAGGGTGCGGACAGTTTGTTCACTGCCACCGATTTCCGATCGCCCTCCGGGTAAATTAATATTAAAACTACGAATTTGGTCATTAACCGCCGTGGCCGTGATACCGTAGGCGATCAGACGACCGGGATCTAAATCTACACGCACTTCTCGATCGACTCCCCCAATGCGATCAACTCGTGCTACCCCCGGCACTCCCGTTAAAGCGCGGCCAATTTGACGATCGACTAGATCACTTAATTCGGCGATCGATCTTTTCGGGGAGGAGATGGTATAGTTCATCACCGCACCCCCGGCAAATTCTAAACGTTGGACAATTGGATCATTAGTATCTTGGGGTAAATCCTGCCGAATTTGCGCTATGGCATTACGCACATCATTGGTAGCGCGATCGCTGTTAGTGCCAAGGATAAAGTTAACGGTGGTGGTGCTGCTGCCTTCGTTAACGGTAGAAGTAATTTGATCGATATTACCCAAAGCAGCCACCGCATCCTCGACTTTTTTGGTGACTTGGGTTTCCAATTCCTCAGGACCGGCGCCGGGTTGATTAACGGTGATAATCACGGCCGGAATGTCAATATTAGGAGAGCGATCGATCCCTAATCCTAGAAAGGCAATGTATCCCATTAAGGCCATAACCAGGGAGATCAGGATCGTCGGAATGGGATTTTTGATAGACCAATTAGAAATATTAAAAGCCATAATTTCAGTTATCAGTTATCAGTTATCAGTTATCAGTGGGTAAGTTATCAGTTACCAGATGTGAGTTTTCAGTTACCGGTTATCAGTTATCAGTTTTTGGTTTTTGGTTTTTGGTATTTTCTTGGCAGGTTTTTAGAATAGCCCAAAGCATTTTACCAATTTCCTCCGCATCATCATTGATACTTTGAAAGGCTCTTTCCTCTATGTAATTCGTGTCTTTCAATAGAGACAGCCAATACTTTGTTTCTAGACATTCCTTATAAGCTATTGACATTTTAGCTCGAAAATCAGCTTGAGAAATAGCTCCATTAGCCTCGGCATGATAGCCCCGATTGAAGTGCCACTCCTTAATAGCTGTTTTGACAAAACATATTCTTGTTTAGTCTCACACAAATATTTATAGCCTTGAACAATCCTAAGGGCAAATTTATAAGCTTTATCATAAACTTTACTCTCCATCCGTTTGCCCCGCTACCGATCACTGATCACTGATTACTGTTTACTGATTACTAATCACTGATTACTGATAACTGATTACTGATCGCTGATTGCTGTAATTTTGTCGCCATCACCGAGATAGGCTGCCCCTTTGACCACAATGCGATCGCCCGCTTGTAAACCGGTGAGAATTTCCACGCGATTATTCGGCATAATTTGACCTAATTGCACAGTTTTGGCGGTAACGGTGTTATCATGTTGAACTAAATAAACTAGAGCTTGATTATCTTTTTGGGGTAAAACCGCGGTCATGGGGACGGTTAAACTATTGCTAGTATTCGTTACGATCGCACCTCGTAAAAACATCCCCGGTTTTAACCCTGTATTGTCGGTTAAATCGACTTTAACCGTTGCTTGACGGGATGCCTCATCGACGATGGGATTAATTTCGCGCACCTGTCCCGATAATTTTAAACTGGTATTAGCATCGGAAGTGATAGTAACGGGTGCTCCGACGCGGATTAAGGGCAATTGATTCTCAGGAACCCGCAATCTTAGCTCTAAACGCCCATTTTCGATGATTTTAAAGAGAGCATTTTGACCGTTGGTGGTATCCCCGATGCGGCCATTTCTTTCGGCAATTTTGCCACTGACCGGGGAAATCAGGCGCGTCTCGTTTAATTGGGCTTTAACAATGGCTAAACGGCTTTGAGCTTCAGCTAATTGGGCTGTAGCTTGGGCGATCACCTCGGGACGATTGCCAGCTTGCAATTGTGCCAGTTGCTGCTCTGCTTCTCCTAAACGAGATTGGGTCTGTTGTACGATCGCCGCTTGCTTTCTTTCTTCATTGAGGACTTCATCGAGACGATCCCGGGCGATCGCTCCTTCCGCTTCTAAACTTTGGTTTCTCTGGACGCGTTTTTTGGCCAAATCCCAATCCGATTGAGCTTGACTAATTTCGGCTTTTATGCGTTGAATAGTTTGTTTAGCTCCAGCGATCTCCTCTTTACGGCTACCCGCTTGCAATTCTGCCAAACGCGCCCGGGATTGGGCGACATTTGCCTGTGCTTGGGTTAATTGCGCTTGTAGGACGGTATCATCGAGACGAGCCAAAATTTGACCTTGGCTGACCCTATCCCCCTCATCCACAAAGATTTCTTTGATTTGTAGTCCCGTCGCTTGGGAAAGAATCGGGATTAATTCATCGGCTGCCACGCTTCCAGTCGCTTTCAGGGTGCGGGCCACGGGAGTAAATTCTACCCTAGTGGTGGTTACTGTTTGTGCTGGTGCTTCATTTTTTGCCGCTACGGCCTGAGTATTGGGGTTTTGGGCTGTTTGGGGTCGATTAGCGAAACGAGTCGCCCCTAGGGTCAATAAAACCCCCAATCCCACACCGATAAATAAACCCCTTCCTCCCGATAGCCACGAGTTGGTTTTTGTCGGTTTTGGTGAGTATTCGGGTTCCTCTGGCTCAATTTCGGGATTAAATGCGATTTCTTCGGGAACTAGCGAATTATCGGCTGAATGCTGGTTATTTTCTAGGGTATCTGGCCGCACGGTCTGCCCTCTCGGTAGATTCTGGATAAAATGTTAAGTTTTGTATCCATTTATAATCTAACGGAAAAAGGTCACGGGTGGGGAAAGTGAGAAAGTGGACTTGCTGTGAAAATCCCAAATTGTCGTGGTTGGTGAGGATTCAGTAGGCAGTAGTCAGGAGACTCCGAGACAGGAGACAGGAGAATTAAGAATGAGTAATAATCAATTAAATGGTTTATTTAGAGATTTTATGCCAGTTAATCTGGCTCTCCCCTACTTGTGGTCATAAGAAAAAGTTATGAAAAAGTCAGATATCCAAATTTTCCTAGCTCACGCTAATGAGGATAAACCAGCAGTTTTGGCACTGTATGACCGCCTTAAGCAAGCGGGATATAAACCTTGGTTGGATAAAAAAGACCTGATTCCGGGTCAAATTTGGCGAGATGAAATTCCGAAAGCGATTAAAGCTAGTCAGATTTTTATCGCCTGTCTGTCAGCGAAATCGGCTAAACAGGGATACATCCAACGGGAGTTGAGGATTGCACTTGATACCTTGGGAGAGATGCTACCGGGGACAATTTTTTTTATTCCCATGAGGTTAGAAGAATGCGAAATTCCTGATCTGCGACTTGCAGAAGTTAGCTTGAATCTGCGAGATATTCACCGGCTTGATTATTGGGAAGAAGACGGATTTGAGCAACTAGAAAGAGCAATTGGCTATCAGTTCAAGCTTGAACCGGAAGAGCCAAAACAACTGTTATCAGTATTTAACTTTGAGGTGGTGGGAGTAAATGCGAAGGGTGAGCAAATCAAAAAAGAGTCGAAACAGTCCCAATATTTCAGGGAAGATCTGGGCAAAGGCATCACCTTAGAAATGGTCGCCATTCCGGGGGGAACTTTCCTGATGGGAACAGAAGATGAGGAAATCGAAAGACTGGTTAAAAAATTTAATTGGGAAGGATTTAGAAGGGAAAGACCACAACATGAAGTAACTGTCCCACCCTTCTTTATGGGTAAATACCCCATCACCCAGGCCCAGTGGAAAGCGATCGCCTCTCGCACGGATTTAAAAGTTAAACAAGACCTTGATTTCAACCCAGCCTATTTTAAAGATCCCCCCAAACCCCCCTTAAAAAGGGGGGCTTCCGATTCCCCCCCTTTTGAAGGGGGGGCTAGGGGGGGATCGCCCACGCACTGGGATAGACCCGTGGAACAAGTCAACTGGTACGATGCGATCGAGTTCTGTGCGAGATTATCAAAACTAACGGTTCGGGAATACCGACTACCGAGTGAAGCGGAATGGGAATACGCTTGTCGTGCTGGAACCACCACCCCGTTTTACTTTGGGGAAACCATTACGGGGGAATTGGCTAACTACAATGCCAGTAATACCTACGCCGATGAACCGAACGGAGAATATCGAAACGAAACAACTCCCGTGGGACAATTTCCCCCAAACGCCTTTGGACTGTACGATATGCACGGCAATGTCCGGGAGTGGTGCGCCGATACTTGGCACGATAACTATGACGGTGCGCCGACGGATGGCAGTGTCTGGATAGAAAATGGTAATGATAATCGTTCTCCTCTGCGGGGCGGTTCCTGGGGCTACAATCCTAATTACTGCCGTTCCGCGATTCGCTACGACTACTACTTCCGCCGCGTCAACCGCATCAACAATTACGGTTTTCGGGTAGTCTGCGTATTCGGGAGAACTCTCTAACCCTTTTGCCTTTTTCCCCTTTTACCCTCATTCCCTATTTTTTCTTTTTTCTTTTCTTTCCCGCCCTTAGGCGGGTCGATTTTGTAGGAGCGAACTCGACCCATTTGGTCGATTTTTGCTTAACAATTGTCAAGGATTGTTAAGATGCGCTTACCCTGCACTTTTCCCCTAGTTCCCAAAACTAAACTCTAGGAATTTTTAGCCACTGCTAAAGAGGATGAAGTGAGGGCAGAAAAGAATTTAAGAGCATGGTGTCAGCAGACTTTTAAAAATTAGGTGGGCAATGCCCACCCTAATCTTAGGATGGCGGTTTGTAGGTAGAAGCAACGGATAATTCCTTTAATTGCTTCGCTGCCACTGTCGAAGGTGCAGAAGTGAGTAAACAACTAGCTTGCTGGGTTTTCGGGAAAGCAATCACATCGCGAATTGATTCTTCCCCCGCTAACAACATCACCAAGCGATCTAAACCGTAGGCGATGCCACCGTGGGGAGGGGTTCCGTATTCAAAAGCTTCTAACAAAAAGCCGAATTTATTATAGGCTTCCTCTGGGGATAGACCGATGGTGGCGAAGACTTTTTCCTGTACTTCCCGTTGATAGATCCGCAAACTGCCGCCACCGATTTCAATACCATTAAAAATCATATCGTAGGCTAGGGCGCGAGCCTGGGCTAGATCGTCTAAATCTTCGGGATTAGGGGCAGTAAAAGGGTGATGCAATGCTTCCAGGCGTTTTTCCTCGGTGTTGTATTCAAACATCGGGAAATCCGTCACCCAGAGGAGGTTGATTTTCTCAGGATCAATTAATCCCAATTGTTCCCCTAAAACTAAGCGTAGGCGGGATAGGGATTTATTGACTGTATCGGTATCTCCCGCCCCAAATAAGAGCAGATGCCCCGGTTTTGCGCCAGTCTTCTCGATTAAAGCCTGTTTTTGTGCCTCTGTCAGGTTATCTTTAATCGCACCAATGGTATCAAAATCGTAGTCTTCGCGCACGCGGATGTAGGCGATTCCCTTCGCACCCGCATCGGTGGCTTCTTTGAATAAATCCCCACCCGGTTTGATTCTGACGTTAGAAATCGCCTCGTTACCGTTGGGAATCGGTAAAACTTTCACCGTCCCACCACTAGCGATCGCACCTGAAAACACCTTAAATCCCGAATCGGCAAAAATCTCCGCCACATTGACCAATTCCAAGCCAAAACGGGTATCGGGGCGATCGATCCCATAGCGATCCATAGCCTCAGAATAGGTTAAACGGGGCAGGGGCAGGCTTATATCGATATTTTTGACTTTTTTGAAGATATGAGCGATTAAAGCCTCATTCAGGGCTAAAATCTCAGGTAAAGAGAGAAAACTCATCTCCATGTCCAACTGAGTAAATTCCGGTTGACGATCAGCGCGCAGATCTTCATCCCGGAAACAGCGGGCGATTTGATAGTAGCGATCCATTCCCGACACCATTAATAATTGCTTAAATAGTTGCGGTGATTGGGGTAAAGCGTACCATTGGCCAGGGTTGACACGGGAAGGAACTAGATAATCCCGCGCCCCTTCGGGAGTCGATCGAGTTAAAATTGGCGTTTCCACTTCGATAAAATGCTGTTCATCTTCGAGAAAACGGCGCATTTCCTTGACAACTTGGTGACGTAGTTGTAAATTCTGACTCATACGCTCCCGGCGTAGGTCTAGATAGCGGTATCGCAAGCGCACATCTTCCCGTACCGATTCGCTTTCGGAACTAGAGACGACAAAAGGCAGTTGTTTAGTAACCCCGTTGAGAATCTCGATGCTAGTGGCGTAAATTTCGATTTCTCCGGTGGCAATGCGCGGGTTAAGGGATTCGGTAGGCCTTTGACTGACTGTTCCCGTCACCTTGAGGACATACTCGTTTCTGACGGTTTCAGCAATGGGATAGGAAGCGGGGGTTCGTTGGGGATCACTGACGATCTGGACAATACCACTGCGATCCCGTAGATCGATAAAAATAACGCCACCGTGATCGCGACGACGATCGACCCAACCGAAGAGGGTGACACTTTTTTCAATTTTGATCGCGCTAAGGTCGCCACAGTAGTGAGTTCGCATAGTCTAACTAGAGAATTACTTATATTACGAATGTAGTATAGAAAGGATGTGGCCAGAAAAAAATCAGACGGCCTTGTTCATTATGCCAGTATTTTGTCGCTTTTGTCCTCTTGTTTAGGGTATTTTTATGGTTTCCTAAGTAGCTGGTTTTAATTAAATTGAAGATAGATTTTGGGTTCGATCCCCCCTGCCCCCCTTGATAAGGGGGGATCGGCACCCCCTTAATCCCTCCTGAATAAGAGGGCATCTGACAATTTTTAACACCTACTTAGTCCTCAGCCATCGGCTTTTCGCAGATGGGCTATAATCAACAAGGCTCATCTAGCAGTTACCAATTTTAAACGATTAAAAACATGAATTCCTTAGAAAAAAAAATGGTGCAACTGTTAAGAGAACTCAGGGAAGATCACCATGTTTCAGGGGTAAAAGCGGAATTCGAGACGGAAGGAACCCGATTGACGGAAGCGATGCGATTGAAAGAAATTAGTCTGAAAGCGGGGGTGAATTTTAATCTGAAAATTGCTGGTTGCGAAGCGGTCAGAGATATCTTTGATGCGGTTAATTTAGGAGTTGATCGCTTGATTGCTCCCATGGTAGAAACAGCCTATGCTTTACAAAAATATCTGCGGGCAGCTAGGAGGGTTTTAGCTGATCAAGGGGTGGAAGATGTGGAATTATTAGTTAATATCGAAACTATTACTGCCTGTGAGAATTTTCAGGAAATGTTGGCGATTCCAGAGATAAAATCTCTCCATGGTATCGTCATCGGACGCATGGATTTAGCCTGTTCTTTGGGATTAACTCGACGGGATGTGAATAGCGAGCAAGTTTTAGATATGGCTTTACCTTTGGCAAAAAAAGCTAAGGCTGCCGGTTTGACTGTTGCCATTGGGGGTGGGGTGTCACTAGATTCTTTACCGTTTTTCAAAATGTTCTGCCAAGGACATTTTGACCGCTTCGAGACGCGCAAAGTTATCTTTGATTGTCCCCAAGCTTTGGATAATTTTAGTTTAGCTTTGCCAAAAGCGATCGAGTTTGAATTACTCTGGCTAGAGAATAAAAAAAATTATTATGGTGCTATTGTTCGTGAAGATGACCGGCGTTTAGAAATCCTCCATAATTTACTTTTTGGTTAAAGATACTGGTCCCTTGATTGATCGTGCAAAACCTAGACATATCGGTTCTTCGTTACTTGGTATGGTTCGATAGGGTGGCATAAATCGACTAAATCTTTATCTGGCAAGAGATTTAATTGATTAGTTCGCTCTGGATCGAAA
>NZ_JADBTF010000351.1:0-21322 GCF_020246295.1 Microcystis sp. M090S1
CCTAAAGCCAATAAACGGGGAATAGAGTTTAATTTAGCGGTTAATGCTCCTTCCTCTCTGCCTTCCTCTAAAATATCTTGATAGATGACTGATTCTCTCATAATGTCACTCCGAAGGATTTTTTTTATCGTCTCTCGATTTAATACTAACCCGGCGAGAATACTGGTAGCGGCAGCGAGATTGCTTTGCACCCGTTTTTGAGAGATAGTTTCTAGAGAACGGGACACCTGACTTAACACCTGTTCGGGGTCATCAGTATTGCTGAGAACGGCAAAGGGTAATAACTCATTGTTCGCTTAATTTTTTAAGGGAAGGGTTTTAAAATTGCTGTAACCTTTATCCTGTATGCTTTTTAGCGAATAAGGCAAGCGGAACATGCCGAGATTGCTATCGCCAATTGGTTCGTTCAAACCCTAGGTATTTCTACAAAATGGAGACGCACCGGGTTGAATCTCCCTATTGGGGATTGTTTGGGACAGCAACAATCAAAATACTTCTGATTTGCGAGCGACTTAACCTGACCGGAAAGATATCTGTATAATCTAGACCAGCTGCTCTAATGCCATAATCAATTTCCACTTGGTTCAATAAATTTTGATTGAGAGGCCATTGTCTCATGTCTCCACCTAATGCGGGACCATTCACCGGATTTCTAGTGCTTGCAGCCGTATCTGAAAGCATTTGATCGTGGGTAAAGGCTAACACTCTATCCAATAATTCATCGTTGGTATAAGTGAAAGCATGATCATCGCTCATGGGATTGATCATTTGAAAAACGTCACATCCTTCGTCTAAAACCATCGCTTCTTCCGCACCGAATCCATCGCTCATAATTAAGGTAATCCCTTCTAGGGTATTGCCGATTTTTGCCGATAATCCCGAGGAAGCAAAACAGATAATTCTTTGACCGGACATTCCCAAAATTCCGAAAGGATAGATGCTCTTGGGAAAGTAAATTTCTACCGTATCTCCTCCGGGGTAAGGAAAATATTCTCCTGCCCGACGCGGAGAAAAATTAACTTGTTTAAAGTTATTTCGCGTCAATTCGTCAGCGACAGCAGGATCACCCAGATTGATCTGCAGAAAACCGCCGAGAGGATTTAACTGAGTTTCTACGATAATCGGTCCGTTTAAAGCGGCACGCCTGGCATTCAAATCGCCGTAGAGTTGATATTCCCCCAAGTTAATTTTATCAATACCCTGCCTCCTAAAATTCCCCGCACAGGGAATTTGATAAGGCAGGCAAAAAATATGGCGTACATCTTGGAATCGATCGATAGCAGTAAATAGGGGAACCACATCACCTTGTTGAATAATAGTTTTTCCCCCTAGGGCAAACTCTAAAAATGGGGCGATATTATGTAAATCAGGATTGTATCCAGGTAGCGGTCTTAAAAAAGCATCATATTTGCGGGCCACCTTCGGATCCTTAATCTGTATTATATTTGCGCCTCCAGCCATAAACCTTAAATCCAAAAATTCATAACGATGGCCGAGGTGTGTAGCCATAGCATCACACCATTTGACCAAACACCGATAGATGCGCTGATTGATCGGTTCTTGATAGCCTCCGGGGAGAAACATTCCACATAATTGATTTTGCAAGGATTTTATGTAGTAATTAGGGCCAAGATAGGCAAGATGCCACGGATTCATCGTTAGATCCCCGCAACCTTGGGCGCCAATAATTAGCCAATCCTGTCCTCGCTGAGCGCAGAATTCTTTGAGATGATGATAAAGTGTCCAAGTACCCGCTCTCTGCTCGTAAGCATTGGTCGTAGAGTCTAGGCCAGGAATAGCAGTTCGAGTAAGTCGAGGAAACATTATATCCTGCACTGCATGAGGATCCTGCATTCTGGGGGAGGTTATACCATCTCGTTGAATGCCGGGGCCTTTTTGATAGTCTGGAGTCACGGACACAAAGAGCTGCTCTTTTTCCGTGTCTAGAGTCAAAGAACCAGTATTAAAAACTTGATGTTTCACCATAATACCCCCTGCTTGTCTAGGTGTGGCAGTTGCCGCTAGACAAGTCAATTAGCCCTAGGCTATCTGTTTTTTAAATCTCAACCTCGCTGACCTAAAGGGGAGTGGGGCTTTATATTTTTTTCCTGAATCTATCAGAAAGCCTAGCATTTATCGTATTACCATACCTAAATTATAGTTCCCTGGAGGAAGTCAACCCTCGTCTCAATCCTTAAGAAATCCTCAAGAAATCCTTTCCCCACTCTCGTTTCTGAATTGCCAAGAATTGCGTTAGAATTAAAGAAATATTACAAGTGGTTGACAAAAATGAGTAAGCCTGATAAAAAAGCCATTGCCCTCCAGTTAGAAAGTAGCAATTCTAAAGATCGTCTGCTGGCCTTGGCATCCCTGCGAGAAGTGACCCCGGAGGAAGCTGTACCCTTGATCAAAAAAGTCCTTTATGATGAAATGCTGCCAGTGCGATCGATGGCTGTCTTTGCTTTGGGAGTCAAACAAACCGAGGAATGCTTTCCTATCCTAGTGGATTTGTTAGCCAATGATGCCGATTATGGCATTCGCGCCGATGCTGCGGGGGCCTTAGGTTATTTAGAAGATATTCGCGCTTTTGAACCCCTACAACGGGCTTTTTACGAAGACACGCAATGGTTAGTCCGCTTTAGTGCCGCCGTCGCTTTGGGCAATTTGGGCGATATTCGGGCTAAACAGGTGTTATTATCGGCTCTCGATAGTAACGAAGCGGTTATTCAACAGGCCGCTATTGCCGCTCTTGGGGAAATCAAAGCAGTGGAAACCGTCGAGAAGCTTTTAACCTTTGTTAACTCCGATGACTGGTTAATTCGGCAGCGATTAGCGGAAGCTTTAGGCCATCTTCCGGCGGAAAAAACGATCGCGGCCTTAAAATTTTTGGTCAAGGACGAACATCCGCAAGTGCGCGAAGCGGCCCGTTTATCCTTGCAAAAATTGGCCCACGTCTAGGGATAGGATAGAATAAATAATCTATTCTTCCAAAGCGATCGATCTTTGCCTACAGCCATTCATGGACATTCAAGAATTTATTAATCTCTGTGCGGGTAAATGGTTTTCTCAGCGTACCAGTTATCAATTAGCCGCCCAAAAAGTTGCCAATAATAAAGCAGAAATCACCATCGATTTGCTGGCTGCCGATGCTGCCGATGTGGTGCAATTATGTTTAGAAAATAACTGTCAGTCCCAGGCCAATCTAGGGGGATGGAAAGCGACTTGGGATAATTCCGTGGACTATGGACAACCGAAAAAAATCGGTTCTAGCTATTTAGTTTGGCTACCCTCAGAGAATTCTTGGCAAGGAAAATTAATCAAATCGGACGGTAAATCGGCAGCGCTGGGAGAATATCATCTCAGAAGCGATCAAGCTTTAACTTTAACCATCGAGGATAATCACCATCGTATCGAAGAAAGAATCTGGTTTGCTAGTCCTAATCTGAGATTGCGTACCAGTATTATCCAGTCGGCCAATGGCGATCGCCAGACGGTTTTCTATTCGGAAATTCGCAAAATGGTTGCTTCTAAGTAGCTGCCATCCCCAATCTCTGAGGTGGGGAAGACAGGGTTAATCTTCCACCACTCCAGTCAAATCCTCCTAACGTCGGCTGCGTCTGCTGCTGCCGAAACCACTGCGACTAGGGGTACGACGGGAACCGGAGGAACCGAAACTAGGAGAACGTTTGACATTATCAGATTTACCCGAATTCTTCAGGGTACTGGAACCATAACCGGAACCACTGGGTTTTGTGGTGGTTGTGGTGCTGCGATTGGGACTAGAGGAAGTATTACTGGGATAACGACGTAAATTGCCAGTAGAACGGAGAGTTTGCCGATTTTTGACCGCCGGGGGTGGACTATTATGTTTAGTCCGGTATTGATCTACTGCCTGATTATAGGTGGAACCGTGACCACCAAAACCGGTCATCACACCCCCCGGAGTATAGAGGGGAGGAACGTAATATTGAGGACGAAAGAGCAAACTACCCAAAGCTTGACCAGCAACAGCACCAAAAAAAGGACTCCAAAAACTCGATTCTTGCCGAATCACCACGGTTTCCTGTTGTCCGGTTTGAGGATTGTTCCGCACTTCCGTGACATTATGGACATACTCGATTTTAAAATCTTCGGTCATGTACAGGGTAGCCTGATCACCGTTGATTTCTACTGCGGTTTTTTCCCCTTTAGCGATAGCTTCATCGCTTAATCTAGCCATTTGGAGGTTAGTGCTGCGAAAGAGGGGAGAAGTCCCCGCAGGGGTGTTTAACAGCATTAAGGTATAAGTGCCATCTCCGTCATCGTAGGTAGCTTGTTGCACCTCGTAGCGACCGCTACTAACCTGATTGGATTCTTGTCTTACACTGCTGTTATTAGCTGACGGTGACTGAGTTTGATTTGATGAGGAACCACAGGCCACCGTTGTGCAACAAAGGGTAAGAATTAAAAGGATTGTCGTTACTTGGCGCAGCATAATGGCAAAATTAAGACTATAAAGGCAGCAATTCGGGGAAATTGAGTAATAGCTGCTCATTGGTCAATTCATCTCCCAATTGAGCAGGAGAAAAATGTACCTGAATCGCGCGCAGCCGACCTTGGTAGTGGAGGTTAATTATTGATTTTAAACCATCTTCCAGGGCCTCTCGATCGGCTAGGCTAGTTTCTAAAGCAGCACTCTCACCCTCGAATGCTATTGTGATCATAACAACTAAGTTATCGGTGACGGGTAAAGTTAAGGGTTCCTTTTCCCCCACTTCCAGAGACACCGATTCACTTAGGTATCTGGCCGCGGAATCGGTAAACAGTTCGTTAAGGTAGTCTCCCGCTTCCCCCTCATTCCAAAAAACATCGCCCTCATTAGCTATAGAAAACCAATAGAGGTTCATCTGCAGCAGATTTTGACAAATTTCTACTAAACCCTCTCCCATGACCTCTAAATCGCCTTCGGAATCGATCGCTTCCCGGCCGGTACGATTAAGAATACCGATCAGCGGTGCGATTTCTTGGCCGTAGAGATGCAAAAATAAGCGACAGACCACATAGCGAGTTTTACCCGCAAATTTCTTGAAGCGATCGCCTAAAGAACTCATAATCTATCCAGTGATAAAGTAAACAGCCAAAAAAGCCCTCAGCTTTTATTTATTTTGCCATTTTCTAGGCTCCTATGCCTTGATACCCTGTTAGCAGTCTATAATGACTTAGAATCCTTTTGGTGTGAGCAAATGGCTGTCCAACTGCAACAAGCTTTAGTGGTTGCTTCCTATATCTTGAAACAGCGTCTAGCAGGAAAAAAGCGTTTTCCCTTAGTTTTAATGCTAGAACCCCTATTTCGCTGTAATTTAGCCTGTACTGGCTGCGGTAAGATTCAACATCCCCCGGAAATCCTCCGCAATCATCTCACCCCGGCAGAATGTTTCGCAGCGGTGGAAGAATGCGGGGTTCCCGTGGTTTCCATCCCCGGGGGCGAGCCGCTTTTACACCCACAAATCGGTGAAATTGTCAAGGGGTTAGTGGACAGAAAAAAATTCGTCTATCTCTGTACCAATGCTCTGTTATTGGAAAAAAGCCTGGATAAATTTACTCCTTCACCCTATCTTACCTTTAGTGTCCATCTGGACGGTTTCAAAGCACATCACGATCGCTGTGTGGATCGGGAGGGAGTATTCGATAAGGCAGTACAAGGGATTAAAGCGGCGAAAGCGAGAGGTTTTCGGGTTACTACTAATACCACGGTTTTTGAAGGCACAGAGCCGCGAGAAATGCAGGAATTTTTCGATTTTCTCGCTACTTTGGGTATCGATGGTATGATGATTTCCCCCGGTTATAGTTATGAGTGGGCCCCGGATCAAGATAGTTTCTTAAAACGGGAGCAAACCAGAGCTTTATTCCGAGAAATTCTCTCACCCTGGAAATCAGGCCAGAAAAAGTGGAATTTTAACCATAATCCTCTCTTTCTCGATTTTCTCATCGGTGAACAAGACTATGAATGCAGCCCTTGGGGTAGTCCTAGCTATAGTCTTTTAGGATGGCAAAAACCCTGTTATCTGCTCAACGAAGGACATTACAAAAGCTTTCGGGAACTTTTAGAAGAAACCAATTGGGATAACTACGGTCGGGCCAGTGGCAATCCTCAATGTGCCGATTGTATGGTACATTGCGGCTATGAACCGACCGCGGCCATGGCAGCTTTTAAACCGGCTAATATGAGACGTGCCATGCAGAGTTTAATCGGAGTCTAATCCTAAACTGATTCTAACCAGACGGCGGGGACTTGACTAGGGCGATCGGGTAATTGCATCCATCCCATTTCGCACAGACGAATTACCGAACTTAATTTTTCTACCAAAGCGGGATCGAAACGAATCCCGCTATAATTTTGACAGCGCTCTAGGGCCTCTCCTAAATCTAGAGCTAGTCGGTCGCCTCGCGGTTGAGTTAATTCCTGAAAATAGGCTGATAATCCTAAAATTCTCGACTCTAGGCTGATTTCTTCCCCTTTTAAGCCGTTGGGAACACCGCTACCATCCCAGTATTCAAACTCATGGTAAATAATCTGTTGAATTGGAGCTAATTCGGGCATAGTGGCGAGTAATTGTGCGCCTAACACCGATCTATCCCGCCAAAATAACGCATTTGCTCCCTCTAACTGACTGGCACGCTGTCTAAAAACTTCGATCGGAGCCTCCGCTAGACCGATGCGGTATAATAAACCTGCTAATCGTAAGCGTCGTAATCTCAGGGTGGGTAAATCGAGCAATTGTCCCAACATTTCCGCTAAAGCAGCCACCTGTAGGGAAGCAAGGGGATTATCAATATCTCTTTCATCGACTTTTTGAGCCATTCTGAGAAAAGCTTGCAGTTTATTCGCGGCCAAATTTTTATTTAAACGGGATGCTTGTCCTTCTAAGTCGCTTAATTCTCGCGCTTGTCTGCTGACGGTGACTAACTGCTGTTGACTGGTTTGCAGATAGGTGACAATGCGAGAGACTACTCCCGTTAAATCCGTGGGAATGGGATTAATATTTTGACTAATTTCCTGCTGTTGTCTGCTTAAATCGGCCGCTAGACTGGGATTATAAGGATGCAGACGCTCAATTAAGATCCTAGCGGCTTTTTCGACTAAATCGCGATCGAATGTCCATAAACCGTAGAATTTTCGCTCCGTGTCTATTTGGGGTTGACTATCGGACCGGTATTCTTCCGGGGATAACTCATGACAGAGTACCATGGAGGCGTAATCGGGGGAAAGAATGATTAAATTCCACTCATTAACCAAACTATCGCTATTATCTAAGTTCACTAGCGAAACATTCTCTAAACTGCCGGTTTTATGCTCAGAAAAACCACTATCGGCCACGGCGGCGATCGCAATATGACGAGAAGAGCGAGCGATATCTAAATAGCGCTCAGCTTCCTGTAAATACCATTTTCCCTGTTGAAAGGTGACTAAGACCAGTGGTTTATTTGTACTATCTGGGCTGCTAGTTTGCAAGATATGATCTTCAAGAGCATGACAGAGGGCCACAAGGGTATTCTTAAAATAGACCCCGTAACTGCTGGGTAATCGTCCCGATGAAGCTCTTTTTAACTGTTGTAAGCTGGATTCTACGGTCATAATTTCCGAATATTAGGGGGTTGGGGAAATGGGGAGAAGGGAGAGGGGAGAAGGGAGAATAAATAAAAGCAATCTCCTGTCTCCTGTCTCCTGACGACCGGCTCCTGACTGCCTCAAAGGGGTTTATTCTACCACCCAGGGAGTGATTGCGGGAGTCCAATTAGCTAATTCCGCATCGCTAAACCAGAGACTAACTTCATCTTTGGCCGTATCTGGACCATCGGACCCATGGATAAGATTGCGTCCGACACTAATGCCAAAATCACCGCGAATCGTACCAGGTTCAGCATTGAGGGGATTAGTGGCGCCAATAATTTTTCTAGCGGAGGCAATTACTCCTTCTCCTTGCCAAACCATGGCCACCACGGGGGAGGAGGTAATAAAATCGACTAACGAACGGAAAAAGGGTCTTTCCTTATGAACAGCGTAGTGTTTTTCCGCTAATTCGCTAGAAACCTGCATCATTTTCAACCCAACCAGCGTAAAACCTTTAGTTTCAAAGCGTTGAATAATTTCCCCCACCAGATTGCGCTGCACACCGTCGGGTTTAATCATTAAGAAAGTGCGTTCCATACTGCCTCTTAAAATTTAGTCATCGAAAAATTGCGTCCGAAACCCAGATTAACCCGGAATGGCATCCTAGAGAATGGCAGAGTTTTCGCTTAAATTGCTGAGTTAGCTTGCTGTCCGATTTAGCTAACCTTGATAGGGTTTGGCCAACTTTCCCGCGGCAATTAAGCTAAGGCTAAATCCTTTGAGTATAGGCTACTTATCAGGACAGGCAATCATGCAAAAGGAGGAATAAATAATCAGTTTTTAATAACCGGATTTAGGATAAGACGCATTTAAAGTGGGTATTGTTAAGTTAGCTAAAAAAGCGGATAACCCTTGCTGTTCCCTGCCTGCTGCTCCGCTACTCCCCACTGTACTATACCTTTTAAACAGGATTGAGGATCAGATGTGTCTCCTGACCCAGCAATTCTCATTTTAAAAGGTAACAAGTGATACAGACAGAAATAAAGCTTTAAGGAGATAAATACTTAGTTAATTTTCTTTGATTATATAGCGTTTCCCAATCTCATGAGGTACACCAAAATCTTAACTCCTGAATCCCGAATCCTGACTCCTCAAAACCTAAGACTCTGTACCTCACAACTATGGGAATTGCTATAAGTATCTAAGCACAATTAATTACACATCTAAGCCACTACTCCGTCAGACTTCTGATGTGAGGAAACAGTGAACTGAAAACTCAAATCCGATCCCTAACCTAATAGCTGTATCCCGTCTCGGAGTCTCCTGTCTCGGAGTCTCCTGTCTCGGAGTCTCCTGTCTCGGATTCAACTCTACAAATAGCTGAAATTCCGACATAATATGATTTTTTTGAGGAATAATTTTCTCCACCTCCTTCCCTTTGACATTTTCAACTAGAATTTACTTTTCTTAGCGGGACATATTCTGTCAGGAATAAATTAGGAAAATAATGCACCTAATCCTTAGAACTTAGCCAATATCCTTAACAATAGGGTTAATTCAGATTAAACAAAAATTAACTTTATCTGGTTCTTCGTTAGGTAGTATGCTAGGGAATTTTTGCTTATCCTGAAAACCTTATCGGTCAAGTTAGGTATTTTTGATGGCATAACAAGTACCGAAGAATCCAGAAAACCTAATTATCCTAGTCGTTGATTCTGTTTTCAATTCTTATCCCCTAGAAAAAATATGGTAAAAAATGTCGTTTCTTTTTTTTTGTTACCGTTGACCAAAATTCTAAAACCTCAGGGATAAAACTCATGATTGAGATTAATGATTATGAAAAAAAATACTCTTATCTGGTTAAACTTTCCTCTATTTATGTGAAGGGAAGATGGTGAGCAAATTACTGAATCAAAGGAGAAGGGAGATGGAGTTTTATCCTTTGTACTAAAATTACCAATAGGCAGTTTAAATGCAGTACAGCTTATTAACAACTCTAATTAATCTTCTATTAATATAACTTCGGTTGACGGAATTGATAAACATCAGCGATCACCTGTACCCAACCATTAGCAACGGATTCTAATAATCGATCGCCTTTTTCTTTACTTGCATTAGTAGCATCTCCCATCACTCCACTTTTAGTTAATTCCTTAGTTAACCAAGCAAAGGGTAATTTTCCCTCCATAGTTAACAAACTATTTTCTGGCAAACCTTGAGGATATTCTCGGACGGCCCGCTCAATTTTTACCTGTTCTGGCAGTAATGATAACATAATGCTAGTTTCCACATCTCCTGCATGAATACCGTATTCTAATTCATATTCCGAGAATAATTCAGCCGCATTGTGGGGAACTCGCCAAGTGAAAAAAGGAAATACTAAAAAATCGGGATATTGTTGATGAATATCCCTAGCGGCAATTTCCATAACTTGCGGTTGCCCGCCGTGGGAGTTCATTAATACTAACTTGCGAAAACCCGAACGATAGAGACTTTCAGCTATCTCTTGAATGAGGGTTAATAAGGTTGCTGCCGAGAGGGTAATCGTGCCGGGAAAAGACCAATGTTCGTTAGATTTTCCGTAGTAGAGACAGGGTAAAGCGAAAGCGGCGATGTTTGTATCTAATTTCTCGAAAGCTTTGCCTAAAACCCCTAAACTAATGGCAGCATCGACGGCAATAGGTAGATGGGGTCCGTGTTGTTCGATCGCACCGATGGGTTGAATAATTACCACATTTTCCTTATCTGGCATTGAATCTATATCTGTCCAAGTAAGATAGGGAAAATAACGATGTGGGGGAATAAAACCGTGCATCATAATTTTATTGGGGGTGAGGGATTATGCTTGGGGAAAAAATTACTGTTTATATTGTAATTTTATCACTAATTCTTGGCAAGGTGGCCAATCGTCAACTATCGAGACTATGGAGAGCATCAAGAATACCTATAGGGCCAGACGAGGAAAAAGAAAGAGTCGAAGCGGAGCGAAAAATAAGCGTGGCAGCATTGGCCAAGAACAAAACCGCATCGGAAATCAACCCTTGTCACCGAAAAAGTTTTCCAAGAGATTCCCCCTGACAAAAGAAAAACCGACCCTTGTGACAAGGCAAAAGAATTTTGTGGACATCAAGAGTTGAGTCAGAAACTAGGAGCAGATTTTTATTTTACTACTCCTTATCATTCTTGGGAAAGAGGATTAAACCCAGGGTAAGAGCATCTTAAATCCTTGACAAAATGAACTTTATGTGGTTTTCTTCCCCATACCCCACACCCCAACAAACTTTTTGCCGCAAACCCTATGTAACCCTAAAGTTTTATTTACCTTCTCCTACTACAGATTGATAAAATCTTTCTAGACTTTCTACAGAGGTTCGATCGTTAAATACTGTATCGATATTCACTTTAGTATAATCTTTGATTGTTTGTCGCCATTGATTATCTAAACCTAAACGGATAGCAATTTCAATATAGTGATTTTTATCCGTAGCAATTGTCTCGGTTATGCCTAATTTTTTCAAGATAGCATAGGAATGTCGTCCGCGCATAAATTCCCCTGGACAGGTAACAGCTGGAAGCTGACAGGCAATTGCTTCGAGGGTGGTATTTCCTCCCGACCAACTTAAGTTATCTAAATAGATGTCTGCTAATAAATTAAGCTGAAAATAATCATTTTGTTCTAGCTGTGGCATCATTACCCCGTAATCTTGCCAATTGAGTCCATACCTATTAAAAGCTTGACTTAATCTCGACTGAAAGCAATGGGTCACAAATTCGCTACGATGGCAGATAAAAATAAATTGGCTGTTGGTAACTTGTCGAGCAATTCTAGGAAAAATATCGTCATTTTTTGGCATATATTTAAATAAACTTTGACAGTTTAAGTAGATGATTTTATCCTCGGCTAATCCCATCTCTAAACGAGTTTTCCTCTGGGGAGGAAGGGAAGGTTTGGGATAGGCAATACCTAAATTAGATAAGCGAATTAATTTTTCACTGTAGTGATTATCTCCCTCCGAGGGTTCCATTAATTCACTGGAGATAAAATAATCAATGGTTGGTAATCCTGAGGTGATTGGATGGCCCCAAGTTACACATTGTACTGGAGCTAAACGCAATCCTGCTAGTTGGGTAGTACGAGCATCCATACCAATATCTAAATAAACCAGAATATGTAACTGATTATCTAAAATATGTTGGGCAATTCTTTCCATATTAACTAAATTATCAAACTGATAAAAATAATCACTTTGCTCTTGATATTCTCTCGTAAAATTATCGAAGGTGTTATTAATATCTATTCCATAACAATAAATTTCAAATTGCTCTCGATTTCGCCACTGCAACCATCCTTGAAAGAGTTTCGCTACCGTGTGATGACGCAAGTGAGCAGAAATATAGCCAAGGCGAATTTTTCCCGTAGGCATGGTTAGGTTTTTCACCCAATTAGGAAAGTTAACCGAGGCAATTTTATAAACTAATTCTCCATATTTTTTTTGTAGTTCTAAATCATTTTTGGCTTGATATTGAAGATAAAAATTAGTTCTTAATCCAATACTTTTCCAAGCCTCCTGTTGTTGATTAGTACTGGTTAAATCAAGATTGGACAAGATATTATCTAACCGTTTCTCGTAGTTTGATCGATATAGCATAATATCTGCTTGAGTTGTGTAAACTATCGGCATTAACCGCATTAATTCTAACTTCAAGGATGGGTGATCGGGAAGATACTCTAAAGCTGATTTAGTTGCTTGAATTGCCACCTCGATCGGATAATTATTTTGTAGTAACCAAATTAGGCGCAAATGTAAATCAATATTTTCTGGATGATAGGCAATGCCTTTTTTATAGACTTCTAAAGCTTGTTTTTCTTCTTTAAGAATGAGATGGCAATGGGCGCAATTTAAATAAAAATTGCTGTCCTCTATTTTAATTGCTAATAATTTTTGATAATAGTTTAGTGCTAATTGATAGAGTTTTCTTTGATAAAAATAATCACCTGAGTAAATATCGGCAATTTGTTGGTCAGCTTGCAGGATTTCCCAAAGGGAGAGATTTTGACTAATTTCTCCTCTATCTCCTGCCAGTTGTTGGGCCGTTTTATAAGCATTTTTTGCTTCTGTCCAAGCTTGTTTAACTAAATAGACATTGCCTAAATTGATATAAAAAGGATAAAAATCAGCCTGGTTATTATAGCGGTGTGCAGTCGTATGAGGTACAGTGTCACGAGCTATAAACCATGCTAGGCAAAGCTTGGTCTGTATCTCACTCAAGCGCTTACCGCTATAATTCCCTGCTGATAGAATTTTTCGGCTGACTCTAGCTGACCTAATCGATAAAATAAATTGCCCAGTTTATTATAAGCATCGACAAAATTAGCATTGAGATCAATCGCTTTTTGATAAGCTGATAAAGCTATATCTAAACGTGATTGTTTTTCTAGCACCATGGCCATAGTATAATGATATAAGGCTTGATTTTCCTCTAATTTGATGGCTCGTGCTAAACAGGTAAAAGATTCTGTTAGTCGGTTAATTATATAGTATAAGTATCCTAAATCGTGCCAGATGTAAGCTAATTGTTCACGCCAAGATAAAATTCTTAAGTAAAAGTCCTCAGCTAAAGTATATTCTCGCCGATTAATTGCCTCTTGCACCTCTTGAAGACAGGAGTTTATCGCAGTCAGGGCATAATTTTCTATCTCTTCATCCCCTTCTATTTCCTCTAATTCTAGCCACTGAAGATAGATTAATTTAGCTTGGCCAAACTGCCAGCAATCGAGATTTCTAATTATCTCTTTTTTGAGGAGCATAATTAAATCTTGACTAGACTCTGATTGTAATAGCCAAAATAACCAAATTTCTTGCGCTGTTGCTTGCTGCTCTAGCAGCAGATAAGCTAATCCCAGATAGGGATAATAATCAGTCACTTCCGGATGAACCGCGAGCGCTTGTTGACAAAATAACAATAACTGATTATAGTCTTCCGATGCTAACATTAGCTCGATCGCTTGTTGGTGATCGCTGTTGATCATTATCTTTCACTCTCGTTGCTCTCATTCCACAATACCCTCGATCGAGCTTCGGGTAACATCTCGGGCTTATTGAATTTTAATAGCGATAGATTCGAGGATTTATTAGCCCTATTAAGGCAAAAAATCCTCATTTTGCTGGGATTGTCTTGAATTGACTGCTCTAGTAAGGCTAATAATTTCTCGCACAGATAAGAATTATTCTCAATAGCTGTACAATAGGAAAAGACAACTTTGCCACGAATCGAGCAATGAACGATAAAATAACTCGTAGAGTCTTTCTAGGCGCGGGAACAGCCACCTTAGCGTTAGCAGTGGGTCAATTAGGGAAAATAAACGAAGTTTCCGCCCAAACTAAACAATTAAACCTCTATTCCGCCCGTCACTACAACACCGACCGACGATTGTATGACAACTTCACCCGACAAACGGGAATAAAAATTAACCTCGTGGAAGGGGAAGCGGACCCATTAATCGAACGGATTAAAAGCGAAGGCAGCAATAGTCCTGCCGATATACTCCTGACGGTAGATGCGGGGAGACTATGGCGCGCCGACCAACAGGGAATTTTTGCCCCCGTCAATTCCCGCATTCTTACCCAAAGAATTCCCGCTCATTTGCGTCACCCCAAAGGTCACTGGTTTGGGTTTAGTAAACGCTTGCGGGTAATTATGTACAACAAAGACAGAGTTAACCCCAGAGAAATCGATTCCTATGCAGATTTAACCAATCCCAAATGGAGAGGAAAAGTCGTCACCCGGTCATCCAGTAACATCTATAGTCAATCTTTTACCGCTTGGTTAATCGACATCCAAGGGGAAGCGGCCGCAGAAAAATGGTGTCGAGGATTAGTGGCTAATTTTGCCCGTCCACCCCAGGGTAATGATAAGGCACAAATCGAAGCTGTAGCCGCAGGAATTGCCGATTTAGCCCTAGCTAACACCTATTACTTAGCGGGGTATGCCGAAGAAAAAGACCCGGCTAAACGGGCAATTTATGACCAAGTAGGCGTAATTTTCCCCGACCAAGCAGGCCGCGGCACTCACGTTAATATTAGCGGTGGTGGTTTAATTAAAACTGCCCCCAATCGAGAATCGGCAATTAAATTTTTAGAATATCTTTCTAGCAATGAAGCACAGAACTTTTTTGCTAAGGGTAATCGAGAATATCCCGTCGTTCCAGGGGTTGCTTTAGACCCTTTCCTAGCAAAACTCGGACGCGGGAAAGAAGATACAGTTAGCGTGGCTAATTATGGTCCTAATTTAGCCAAAGCGGTACAGGTAATGAATCGCGCTGGTTGGAAATAAGTTATCAGTTATCAGTTATCAGTTATCAGTTATCGAAAAAATCAGGTCTAAAACCTCGCCTTAAGGCGAAAAGTTTTTGGAGCGGGGCATAAATCCCCGTTACAAAAACGGCCTCCTGCCCCCTGCCTCCGTTAACAGTTATCAGAGTTGAGTTTTCTTTTCACTGATTACTGATTACTGTTTACTGATAACTGAAAATACTTCCCAACTCCCACTCTGCAATAACTACTGGCAGCCAGAAATACGTTGGGTTCATATCATACTTTGTGCTTTTTGTCAAAAAAACTTTTTCTTTGCAATAAAACTACACAAAAAAAAGATCATCGTTGCCAGTGAAATTGACTAATTTACCCGTCTTAATTAGGATCACCTTCTAGGTGTGGCAAGGGTTTCAACCATTGCTGCCTAAAAAAGCACAGAATAACCCATTATGAAATTCAGTAAAATCGCTGTAACCATTGTAACATCGTTGTTAAATAAAAATCTTTCTCAATTAATTTTTAAGAATTTATAAATATTGCGGAATGTTAATTTAAATATTCTCAAGTTTTTGGCATCAATCAATAAATTTTGCTTATCTTTGGCGAATATGGGGTTAGGAGTCAGTATTCTCCGAGTCAGCTTTTTTCTCCCTTCTCCCTGCTCCCTTCTCCCCTCTCCCTGCTCCAGAAAAATATTAAGTTTTGTTAAGAAGTTAGTGACAAAAGACCAGCTTTAATCTCTATTATCGTAGTAAGTGGCTTTTGACCCGAATCAAGCCGGTCAAGATAAATAGTAACTTTTGCCCATCATCAAACAACGATTGTCAGTCTAACTAAAACAGTCGCTGTGGCCATGCCCTCGTGATCAATTCCTATGTCAACCCTGGTTATTGTCGAATCCCCCACCAAAGCTCGGACGATCAGCAATTATCTGCCTAGCGGCTATCGAGTCCAAGCCTCCATGGGCCACATCCGCGATCTGCCCGCCTCCGCCGAAGAAATTCCCCCCGCCCACAAAGACAAATCCTGGGCCAATTTAGGCGTGGATGTGGAGAACGATTTCGACCCCCTCTACGTCGTCCCCAAAACCAAAAGTAAAGTCGTCAAAGAATTAAAAGAAGCCCTCAAAGGGGCCAGCGAACTGATCCTCGCCACCGACGAAGATCGGGAAGGCGAAAGCATCAGTTGGCATCTCTTGCAGGTACTCAACCCGAAAATACCCACCAAAAGGATGGTATTTCACGAAATCACCAAAGAGGCAATCCAAGCCGCCCTAAAAAATTGTCGCTCCATCGACGAAAATTTAGTTCACGCCCAAGAAACCCGCCGCATACTCGATCGCCTCTACGGTTATACCCTCTCCCCCCTACTCTGGAAAAAAATCTCCAAAGGGTTATCCGCCGGCCGCGTGCAATCCGTGGCGGTACGTCTGCTCGTACAACGGGAACGAGAAAGACGAGCCTTTAAAACCGCCAATTATTGGGACCTGAAAGCCACCCTCGAAAAGGACAAAAATCAATTCGAGTCGAAATTAGTCACCTTAAACGGTCAAAAAGTGGCAAATGGGAGCGATTTCGATGACGACACCGGCAGACTGCTCCCCGGTCGCCAGGTGACACTTTTGGATCAAGCCACCGCCGCCGCCTTAAAAGAACGCATCGAAGACAAAATCTGGCGCGTTAGCCACACCGAAGAAAAACCCACCACTCGCAAACCTTCCCCCCCCTTCACCACCTCCACCCTACAGCAAGAGGCTAACCGGAAACTGGGCATATCCGCCCGCGACACCATGCGAATCGCCCAAAATCTCTACGAACAGGGCTACATTACCTATATGCGAACCGATTCCGTCCATCTTTCCGATCAGGCCATCACCGCCGCCCGCAATTGTGTAGAACAAATGTACGGAAAAAATTATCTCAGTCCCCAACCCCGGCAGTACACTACCAAAAGCAAAGGCGCACAGGAGGCCCACGAAGCCATCCGGCCCGCCGGTAGCAGCTTTCGCCTGCCCCGGGAAACCGGACTGAGCGGACTAGAATTCGCCCTCTACGACCTAATCTGGAAACGTACCGTCGCCTCTCAGATGGCCGATGCCCGTATTACCCAGATCGCCGTTAATATTCAGGTAGAAAATGCCGGATTTCGCTCCTCTGGCAAAAGAATCGACTTCCCCGGCTTTTTCCGCGCCTATGTGGAAGGTTCCGACGATCCCGAAGCCGCCATCGACGACCAAGAAATAATCTTACCCGCCCTCAGCGTCGGTGATACCCCCAATTGTCGCAAACTAGAAGCCATTAGCCACGATACCCAACCCCCCGCCCGTTATAGCGAAGCCTCACTCGTAAAAACCCTCGAAAGTGAAGGAATCGGGCGACCCAGCACCTACGCCACCATTCTCGGCACAATTATCGATCGCGGTTATGCCCAAATGCGGAATAAAACCCTCATTCCCACCTTCACCGCTTTTGCCGTGGTTAGTTTGTTAGAAAATCATTTCCCCGACCTGGTAGATCCCAAATTTACCTCAAAAATGGAAGAAACCCTCGACGATATCGCCACCGGTTCCGCCCAATGGTTGCCCTATCTCGATCGCTTCTATCGCGGCGAAAAGGGGCTAGAAAGCCAAGTAAAAGAGCGCGAGAGTCAAATTAACTCTAGCACCGCCAAATCGGTGATTTTAGAGGATTTACAGGCAACTATCAAGATCGGCAAATACGGTCCCTATCTGGAAGTCTCCCGAGGCGATGAAATCCTCACCGCTTCCATCCCCGCCGATTTAACCCCCGCCGACCTCAACCCCGAACAGGTAGAAACCCTGCTGCGACAGAAAACCGAGGGTCCCGATAAATTAGGTCTTCATCCCGACAGCGGAGAGCCAATTTATCTGCTCGTGGGTAGTTACGGCCCCTACGTCCAGTTAGGAGATGTCAGCGATGACAACCCCAAACCGAAACGCGCCTCCCTACCCAAAGGAGTCAAACCAGAGGATGTCACCCTCGAACAAGCGGTGGGTTTATTGGCACTGCCACGACTACTGGGAACCCATCCCCTCACCGGAGGCAAAATTAAAGCCAGCTTAGGTCGTTTTGGCCCCTATATAGTTCAGGAAGAGGGTAAGGAAAAAGAATATCGTTCCCTGAAAGCCGGCGATGATGTCTTAACTATAACCCTCGATCGAGCTTTGGCCTTATTAGCCGAACCGAAAAAAACTCGCAGCGCCCGCGGTTCCACCAAACCACCCTTAAAAGAATTGGGTAAACATCCCGACGATGGGGAATCCGTGGGATTGTACGAAGGTCCCTACGGAGTTTATATCAAGCACGGTAAGACCAACGCCAAGATTCCCGAAGGAGAAACCGCCGAAACCCTGACTCTAGAACAAGCTTTAGTCGCCCTAGCGGCCAAGACAACCACTGCCAAGAAAACCACCACTAAAAAAACTACTTCCCCAGGCAGTAAAACTGGCAAAAGTAAGACGGTTTAGCGGTTAGTGGTGGGGCGATTTTCTCCATGGTTAATTCCTCGCCCTGATGCGAGGACAAATCTGGCTGGCTTTTTTGTCTTTTGCACCACTTTGAACGAGCTGCTCATATACCCCAAATTCCCTACTGTAAAGCAATCGCCATCGCTTCTTGGGGAATTTGCCGGTAAATTGGTTTTAAAAATTGTTCTATGGCATCGGATTCGGGGGCAGCGAGGGGAAAATTGCCTAAAATGTCGAGAATGGTTTGATTTTCATTCCCCGGCGTAATCACAACTAGGGAGGGATCTAGCTCCTCATCGTACTGCCAAAAGTGATCGATAGTGCTGTCGGGGGCAGTTTTTTCAACTACTGTGGGGGGTTCACTGACTGCTAAAGGTTGATTATCAGAGGAATAGGAGCGTTTTTCTCGTAAAGCTTCCAGAATTTGGCTTTTGCTTCGGCCGCGCAGTTGCAAAAGCAGGAAGGGATCGACGCTAAAACGATCACCCAATTGATAGTATACTGCTCCTATATGTTTGCAGGGGTTGGCTTGATCGGGACAGGTACAACGAGAGCGAATATCAGCTAGGGAAAAGGGAAATAAATTCACCCCACTATCGATAAAAACACGCTCGATATTATCGGGCATTTGTCCCGTGAGCAATTGAGCGGAATAAATGGCCTTTTTGGAGAGAAGCTTAATAATATAGTCCCATTCTTCATCACTAAAAGCGACTAGGGATAAATCCACTAGATAAGGTTCGGATTCACTGCCTTGTACTCTAGCAATAACTTGCGAGTCTTCAAAGTCAATACTTAAAACATTGCCTTCTCTGGCGTAAAGTCTAGCTCGTTCCAAGCGTTTTTTAAAGCGATAGGAATCGAGTAGTTCTAGCCATTTTTGTACCCACCAAGCTTGTTCTGTCATTTTTTATTTACCCTACAGCTGATCAGCTTCGTTACCAACAAAAACGCCAATTCAAAAAGGAAACACATCAGCCTTAAGAGTTGACAGAGAAAGGCTCATCAGGTATATTCTGATCTTTAAAAACAACAAATCAGACCCAAAAACGAAGCCCTCAACATTTTAACATAGAACAAAGAAACTTGCTCTACCAACTTGGTCAAGAGGTAAATTTATCTCAACGGCAAATAGCCGTCTTGCTGGGATGTCATCTATGAAGCAGAAACGCAAATTTTGAGTTTTGGGAATCGCCGTCCGTTTTACGGCGGTCAGGATGTCAAGAAACCATCTACAAAATTTCTTGGGAGAGGGGATTAAACGAGCATACTAATGGACTGTTAAGACAATTCTTTCCCAAGGGAACGAATTTTAAAATCCTTAAGCCAGAGGAGGTAAAAAGAGCAGTAAACTTGGTTAACAATCGTCCTCGAAAATGTCTTGACTATCCTATCCATAATGAGCTATTATGTGATAGCTCAGACAGTGATGAAATTCAGACTTGAATTGGCAAGATGTACACAGAATCGAGGATTTTAGGTATGAGTACGGATCACAAAAATCCACAATTAAATTGTCAGAAATTAGCAGAAGTCTTTTTATCAAATCCCTTAATTGAAGATTGCTATTTTATGGTACGGGAGGGTGAGTTAGTCGCCTATATCGTTTCCTCTGGAGCTTGGAATTCTGAACAATTGTCCTCCGATTTACAGTCTCAGTTACCGGACAATCTTCTACCTAATATCTATGTGCAAATTTCCAGTTTACCCTTAACCGATAGCGGTGATGTCGATGAAACTGCATTAAAGAATATTGAAATTATCGATGATCATCAAGTTCAGGAAACAGAAGAAAAACTACGCTCTTTGTCAGATATTGATCAAGTTGCCGCTGTCATGACTTCCAAAAAAATCAAAATTTTACCCCTACATCTATCGGACTTATTGCCCTTAAAACCAGAGAAAAAAATTATAATCAAGAATCTCAAACCCCGATTCATCTGGAGATTCACACTTCTAACACTCAAGCTGGAATCAGTCACGGACAGCTTTTAGAAGAATCTGAACTTCAGCCTAAAACCTTGGCAGAAATCCTCCAAAAAGCTGCTGAAAATCATTCAAATAAAGGGATTATTTATATTAAATCTAATGGTTCAGAAGTTTTTCAATCTTATCAACAATTATGGGAAGACGCTCAACAAATACAAGCCGGATTACAAAAGCAGGGTTTACAAGCTCACGATAAAGTGATTATTCAGCTATCGGAAAACTATGATATCATTTCCGCATTTTGGGGGTGTCTTTTAGGGGGATTTATTCCTGTTATTATTTCAGTGCCACCCAGCTATAAAGATTTTAATAATGAAATTCATAAAATATGTCAAGTTTGGCAGTTGTTAGATGAGACTATTATTATCACAAATCAATCCCGTCAGCAAGAGATAAAATATTTAGAACAATGGTTGCCTAATCAAACCTTAAGCTTGAGTTTTATTGAAGAATTAAAAACTCATTCTCCCCATCAGCCTCCTATTGGTCAACCGGATGATGTCGCGTTCTTTAATCTAACATCAGGCAGTACAGGAATACCGAAATGTATTTCATTAACCCATAAAAATGTGATCTCTCGTGCGCGAGGAACAAACATCATTTGTGAACATCAAAACGACGATATTATTCTTAATTGGCTTCCTTTTGATAATATTGGAAGTATTTCAGACTGGAATATTCGCTGTGTCGAGTTAGGATGCCAAATGGTTTATGTTCAAACTGAATATATATTAGGTCGTCCTTTGAATTGGTTAGATTTAATTGATCAATATCGAATTACCCATAGTTGGGCTCCTAATTTTGCTTATAATTTGATCCATGAAGCTTTAAAAAAAGAACCCGATCAAAAATGGACTATGATTCTTTTCGAGAGAGCGACCCCATGATGTGATATATCTGGACTTCCCCGTTGACAAAAGGCCATAACCTGTGCTGTAG
>NZ_JADBTF010000352.1:0-10844 GCF_020246295.1 Microcystis sp. M090S1
CTAAAAAATCGGCAACAAAAGCATCCTAACTCTACTTTTTGCTTCAAGATTTTTGATTTCAGCTATTTTCATAAGGCTGGATTATTTTTAGGCGAATTTTTTAGTCTAAACTACAGTTTCAAGGTGGCGACGCAGGTTCGCCACAGGGTTCCCCTCACGAAAGTGGATTTAGTTTAAGAGTCATTAGAAGAAAAACATGGGGGAAAAAAAGCCAAAGAAAAAAAGTTAGCGGACAAAGAAGAAGTGGTCGAGTAAATGCGATGGGAGGAGTGAGATATTCCGATAAAAAAAGATTCGTAGAATTCATCAAAAAAGGAAATTCAGAAACTTTTTATGAAGTGGTAAAAGTTTTTTATACAGAAATCATTAAAGAATGGGTGGAAGCGGGGAATAAAGAGGAGGATTTTCGAGAGAAGGGACCAAAGATTGTCCTGATTCTCGATAATGCTAGTATTCACAAAAAAACAGATGTTGTTGGTAAAATTGCTGAAAATATGCCCAACTTAATTTTAGAGTATTTACCCGCATATAGCCCAGATTTAAATATCATTGAATTGGTCTGGCACTCGGCAAAAGAATTTATCGCTCATCGACTTTTTAAATCAGTTGAAGAATTAGAATCTCTTTTACATCAACTTTTAAATGAAGGAGGTTTAATTGTTAAGTGGGATCGCAAGTTGAAAAACAAGGGTAATTCTGTTAACGCAATTTAAATTACGAACAGCTTACACAGTCATAACCAACGCTCTCGAAAGCTAATCTAAATCCTCCAATACCAGCAAAAAGATCGATAAATCTGAGTTTTTCGTTTGTCATTGCCAAATTATGACATCAAAGATAGCCAAAGTGAATAGGGTTGGCCGAAAAAGTTTTTCGTGGGGACGGATTGTGGGGTGTCGGTCGTCGATACCAAATTAGGTTACACTTCATCTTGAGAAAGGCTGTCACCAGAGATGGTATATTTTGACCATAGTATAGCTCGCTAGTTTAGATTTGTTCAATTGGAGAAATAAGATTAGATAAAATTTCGTTCCATTTTAATTTATGAATAGTTTGTAATTCCGAATCTATTTCAATTAGATGGGAATAGCTATTGACAAATTCTTCTGGAGATGATATCAGTCTCAGATAATATTTAATTGTCGGTATAATACCATTGGTGATTATTTGACAACCATGGTTGTTTTTGATAGTTTGAATCTCAGACATGATTAACTGCACTTCTGTGGGTTTAACATCAAACGATGATAGGATATAATATCTTCTCGGATTAAATTTAATAATTTTATCTTTGGCAATTCGGAGAATTTGTAAATCAATGTACTTACCATGCTTAATTTCAATAACTTCTACTAATTGTTTATTTTTATCAAAAATCTCAAGATCTCCTGCACTACCAGAAGTTAGATCAGAAGCTGTGTGACTTCCCAAGGCTTTTAATGTGCAGTATTTGTATCTTTCTACTTCTGTAATTAACCTTTGATAAATTGCATATAGTGCTAAAACAGGTAACTTGGAAGCTCCGCAAGTTTGATAATTGAAACTCAAATGATTTTCTAGGCAACTGCTCAAAGTGTTGATATCAAAAGGTTCAGGATTATCTATCTTCAAAATTTTAATCTTTTGGGTCTGGATAATCTGATTAACTTGATGAAGTAAAAGCGTTAAAATAACTTCAGCTTGTTGAGGATTAGTTTCAATAAAATCAATTAAACCCAGAAAAGCATCTTTGGTTTTTTGATTACTAATTTTACCTTGATAATCTAAAGTATAGGGAAAGGGTTGTTCTAAAGAACGAGTTAGCCAGCCACTTTCTGCCATAGCTGGTAATCCCAATTGTTTCAAGGTGGGAGTAATATACTGAGTATCAATAGTTCTTCCTGAAAATCCTCCGGGTAAATTAGTTTGATGGTATCTAATATCTTGATTAGGATAGAGAATTTTATGAACTAATAAAGTTATTAAAACCGTATAAACTCCCTTTTGTTTTGAGCAATTAGTAGCAATTTGTTGGATATAGTTTTGATAGGGTTGAGGGGGCAGTGGTTGCCGATCATCTAAATTTAAGGATTGGTCATAAATTTCTAATAACTTTTCTTTATGGTTCATAAAATCTAATCCGATAATTTCCAATTGAATATTCTGACGAGAAAAAGAAAACTCCTTTAAGGATACTCTAGAATTGTTTTCAAAAATATGTTTCTTAATGGCAATAGCCAACTCTTGAATCATGGGAATACAAACCGAATTACCCACCTGTTTATAAGACTCAGCTAAGTTAGGATGAATTTGAAAACTATCAGGAAACTTCATCAGTCGATAGCATTCTTGGATAGTTAATTTACGCACCTGATCTTGTTCGGGTATATAAATAAAAAAACGTCCAGATGTTTCCTGAGATGGTATAGTAGGGTGTACTCCATCGATCGAATAAATTCGGTTAGGTTGATGATGAACCCGGGATAAATGTTCTGTATTTGGTCTGATACCTTTTTTCCAGATAGTTTTATTGCGATACCCGACAAAAATTCATCCTGATGGTTGTAAGGTAGGATTATCAATGAGAGTATATTCCTTTTTATCTAAGTATTCAAAATTGCCTTGAGGAGACAGAAAATCGCGTAACTTAGGTATTGGTGAAGTATATTTTAATGAGTTGAAATTAAATTTTTTATTTTGGGTAGCAATAATAATAATTCTTTCTCGATTTTGCGGCACACCAAAATCCTTGGCATTTAAGAGCTTATAATCAACTAAATAACCCAGTTCTTCCAAAGAATGCAAAATAATATCTAAGTTTTTGCCTTTGTCGAGGTGAATTAGGTGTTTAACATTTTCCAGAAGAATTATTTTCGGCTTTTTTAATTCTACTATTTCGCAGATGTGAAAAAATAGAGTTCCCCTTGTATCTCTAAATCCGGCTCGTTTTCCAGAAAGGCTAAAGGGTTGACAGGGAAATCCTGCTGTCAACACTTCAAAATCAGGCAGGTCATGGATAGCAATTTTTCTAATATCTTGATCGGGAATTTCTTGAAAATTATTGAAATATACTTTTCGACAGTTTTCGTCTATTTCACAAGAATATACACAGTCATAACCAACGCTCTCGAAAGCTAATCTAAATCCTCCAATACCAGCAAAAAGATCGATAAATCTGAGTTTTTCGTTTGTCATTGCCAAATTATGACATCAAAGATAGCCAAAGTGAATATATCCTAAATTTTAGCAAATGTTCCGACTTATGCATCGATAAAAACTGTAGTCTAAATAATTAAGGTTAATATGTCCCCATATAATCAATTTGGAGATACTAGATTAGGCATAATTATTCGTAATGATAGCGAGCTTGCAGAAATAAAATTCGATTATTCTCGACTTGATAAACTAAACGATGCTCTAAATTAATTCTTCTTGACCATAAATTAGAGCCAAGATGTTTAAGAGGTTCAGGTTTACCAATACCGGAAAAAGGTTCTGCAAGTATTGCTTCAATTAATTCCCAAAGACGTTCCCAGATTTGGGGGTTATTGCGAGCCCACCACCGTAAATCTTCGCGAAATTGTGGGGCAAATTCAGGACAAACTCGCACAATTTCGGTTTCAGACCTCTGCGGCTTTTTCTTGCTCAATCTCGGTCTCCAATTCTTGACGTAATTCTTCTAGAGAAGTGGTGGCAGCTGTCTGAGATAATCTTTCTTGTGACCAATTTAAGGACTGAAAAAGTCGTTGAGCGTTAGCTGGAGAGCGCAAAAGATAAACTTCTTCTAATAAAGCGGATAATTCGTCAGCAGCAATCAAGGCTACATCATTATGACCCTGACGTTGGACAATAACGATCGAGTTTCCCAGTTCTACTTGTTCTAAAACCTGAACAAAATGTTCTTGTGCTTGGGTATAGCTAGTATAGGTGGTGGGGATGGGCAGCATGGCCATTAATCAACTCCGCAGTCAAAAAATTAATCAATGGGTGCGTTAACAAAGAGTAACGCACCCCAAAGAAATTACACCGAAGTTAAGGTTTTCTCCGCGCTAATTTGCGCTTCGGGACTATCCGCTTCCGAGGGAGGGACCACTTGCCAGAATTGACCGAGATAGCTATCCCAATTAGCTAAAATTAACTTACCTTTGGGGCTATTAGTGCGTTCTACATGGGCCTCAATTAAAGATTTTAACTGTTCCGCACCGGCAGCCGTGCCAACCCGTTGAATCTTGACAATTTCGGGGTTAAGTTTCTCCGGTAGGGACGGATCAAGGATATAAGCTAATCCTCCCGTCATCCCGGCGCCGACGTTGCGACCGACGGAACCAAGCACGACAATTACCCCACCGGTCATATATTCACAGAGGTGATCCCCGGCCCCTTCGATAACCGCTTTCGCAGTGGAATTGCGGACAGCAAAGCGTTCACCAGCGCGACCATTAGCGTATAATACCCCACCGGTGGCCCCGTAGAGACAGGTATTACCGATAATAGCGTTATCTTCGGGCTGATAATTGGCGTTTTGGGGCGGTACGATGACAATTTCGCCGCCGTAGATGCCTTTACCCACATAATCGTTAGCTTCTCCCTCTAAATGGAGATTGACACCGGGTAAATTAAATGCTCCGAAACTTTGACCAGCTGCGCCCTGGAAATTGAGCTTAATTTCGCCTTCAAAGCCATCATTACCGTATTTTTGGGCAATTACCCCCGCAATTCTCGCCCCGACGGAGCGATCGGTATTGACAATCCTGTAGGTTTTGCTGACGGTTCCCTGTTGCTCGATCGCCTGTTTAATCTCGCTATCTGCTAGAATCTCGTCATCGAGGACAGCACCGTTACTATGTACTTCCTCGTGCTGCAACCAAGAGCGATCGCTGCGGCCATCGGGTAAATTCAACAAACAATCGAGATTGAGGGATTCTGTCTTAGTTAAACGAGCATCGGAGCGCACTTTTAACAGATCTGCCCGGCCAATCACCTCATTTAAACTGTGATAGCCTAATTTCGCTAATAATTGCCGCGTTTCCTCGGCCACCAAAGTAAAGAAATTGACCACATGAGCGGGAATTCCAGGAAAACGAGCGCGGAGACGTTCCTGTTGGGTAGCGACTCCCACAGGGCAATTATTCGTGTGACAGACGCGGGCCATGATACACCCCTCGGCAATCATGGAAATGGAACCAAAACCGAATTCCTCCGCACCCATCAGAGCAGCCATGAGGATATCCCAACCGGTTTTTAGTCCTCCATCTGCGCGCAAAATCACCCGATGACGCAGTTGATTTTCCATTAACATCCGATGCACTTCCGTTACTCCCAATTCCCAGGGACTACCCGCGTGTTTGATCGAACTTAGGGGTGATGCACCTGTACCACCATCGTGGCCGGAAATCTGGATAATATCAGCGTTAGCTTTGGCAACTCCGGCCGCAATTGTGCCGATACCGATCTCGGCCACTAATTTGACGGAAACTTTGGCCTGGGGGTTAATTTGGTGTAAATCGTAGATTAATTGCGCTAAATCTTCGATCGAGTAGATATCGTGGTGAGGAGGGGGAGAAATCAAAGTTACTCCCGGTTTCGATCGCCGTAACATGGCAATATAGGAACTGACTTTTTTCCCGGGTAATTGACCTCCTTCTCCCGGTTTTGCTCCTTGGGCCATTTTAATCTCTAGCTGTTTTCCACTCATTAAGTATTCGGGAGTGACTCCAAAACGACCCGAAGCTATCTGTTTAATGGCAGAATTAGCCGTATCACCGTTTTTTAAGCCGTTTAGATGGGGCATAGTCACGGAATGTCCTTCTACATCCACATCGCTTAAGCTGGTGTAACGGATCGGATCTTCTCCCCCTTCTCCAGAATTGGACTTACCTCCGATGCGATTCATGGCGATCGCTAGGGTTTCGTGTGCTTCCCGGCCCAAGGCACCGAGGGACATTCCCCCTGTGCAGAAGCGTTGCAGGATACTTTCGATCGATTCTACTGCTTCGATGGCAATTGAGGCTCGATCGCTGTTAAATTCTAATAGATCGCGCAATGCAGTAACGGGTCTTTGCTGCAAGATTTGGCGATAGGTTTCGTAATGGTCATATCCCTGTCCGTTGGAGTGAGCGGCCACTGCTTTATGGAGTGCTTTCGCCATTTCCGGGGAATTCATGTGGTATTCTCCCCCCGGACGGTAGTTGACAAAACCGTAGTTTTCTAGTTTTTTGGCCGTAAGATTGGGGAAAGCTTTACTGTGGAATGCGATCGCTTCTTGGGCCACCTCAGCAATGCTTAAACCCCCGACGCGACTGGTAGTACCGTTAAAAGCTAGTTTAACTAAATCTGCCGATAATCCGATCGCCTCGAAAATTTGCGCCCCATGGTAGGAAGATAGGAGAGAAATGCCCATTTTCGAGAGGATTTTCAGTAATCCCGCTTCTACGGATTTGCGGTAATTAATTAGGGCTTTTTCGAGGCTAATAGCTTCTAATTTGCCATTTTCCATCAATTTCTGAGTTTTTGGCTCGATCCACCACTGGGCGATCGTTTCTAACGCAAGATAGGGACAAACTGCGGCAGCACCATAACCAATTAGACAAGCGAAGTGATGGGTACTCCAACATTGGGCCGTGTCGATAACGATAGAAGCTTTTAAACGCAAGTGTGAGCGAATCAGGTGATGATGGACGGCACCAACGGCCAATAAAGGGGGAATATAGCTAGTTTTTTCGTCAATAGGAGCAGTCCTGTCACTGAGAATTAAAATTTCCGCTCCCGATGCTACTTTCTTGGCGGCCTCAGCACACAAATTAGCGATCGCAGTTTCTAATCCCCGGGGGCCGGTGGTCAGATCATAAAGGGTAGAAAGTTCGGCTGTTTTGTAGCTAGAGGTTTTAACTTTGGCTAATTCCGCATTATTGAGCAGGGGAGAGTCTAATTTCAGTAAATGTGCGTCATCAACCCCTAATTTAAGTATATTGCCCCGTCGTCCCAGATACATAGTCAAGGACATGACTAAACTTTCCCGTAAGGGATCGATCGGGGGGTTAGTAACTTGGGCAAAACGTTGTTTAAAGTAATCGTAGAGAAGATGGGGTTTACTGGAGAGGACCGCTAGGGGAGTGTCATCACCCATACAGAAAGTCGGTTCTTTTCCCTGTTCTGCCATGGGAACGATAATCATATCCACATCTTCGGCAGTATAACCGAAGGCGGTTTGCAGCGCAAGGAGATGACTAGGAGCGGGAATGTCTATCGCTGTTTCTTTGTCAATAAAGGTGCGTTGGGATTTAACCCATTCACCGTAGGGATTAGAGCGGGCAATTTCCTGTTTAATCGGCCAATTACGCTTAATTTCGCCTTTTTCCAGAGCCACCGCGAGCATTTGACCGGGGCCGAGACGACCTTTTTCGATAATGGTGGTTTCATCGAGGGGAATAGTTCCCGCTTCCGAGGAAACGACGATATAACCGGTGTTAGTAATGCTATAACGGGCCGGTCGCAAACCGTTGCGATCCAAACAAGCGCCGACGATTCCCCCGTCACTGAATACCAGTAAAGCTGGACCGTCCCAGGGTTCCTGTAAACCGCTATAGTATTCGTAGAAGTCGATAATTTCGGGATAATCCTGTAAATCCGGCTGATTATTGTAGGCCTCCGGCACTAGGATCATAGCTGCTTCTAGGGGACTGCGACCGGTTCTCACCAATAATTCTAGGGCGCTATCGAGGTTATAGGAGTCGCTGTTAGCGGGGTTAACAATGGGGGTCAGGGATTGTAATTCTTCGTGGGTCCAACCTTGGGTTTCTAAAGCGGGTTCCCGGGCCGACATCCAGTTAATATTGCCCAAAAGGGTGTTAATTTCGCCGTTATGACCCAATAAGCGCATCGGTTGAGCGAGAGGCCATTTTGGTTGGGTATTGGTGCTAAAACGTCGGTGATAAATGGCAAATTGACTGCTATAGGCGGTATTTTGCAGGTCTAGATAGAATTCTCGCAGGATTTCGCCCCGTACCATGCCTTTATAGACAATGGTGCGACAGGAAAAGGAGCAGAAATAGAAATCATCGGCCAGTTGCTTACCGACTTCAGAACGGGCAATATAGAGTAGGCGATCGAATTGAGAACCGGCTAAATCGGGGGAAGTAACCAGAATTTGCTCGACGTAGGGTTGATTTTCCCTTGCTTGTCTTCCGAGGACTTCGGGACGGACGGGAACAGTGCGCCAACCTAAAATCTTAATATTATATTTATTGACAATTTCTTCGATGTGTGCTTTAGCGTCGGTGCGTTCTTGGTCCGCTTGGGGAAGAAAGACCATACCCACCCCTAGGCGCTCAGATTCTGGCATATTTAAGCCATTTTCGGCGAACCAAGGAGCGAGGACATCTCTGGGGATAGCGGTCATCATACCGGAACCGTCCCCGGAATCCTGATCGGCGCTGCAGCCTCCCCGGTGTTCCAAACAACCTAAGGCTAAAAGTGCCTGTTCAATCAGTTGATGGCTGCCAGAACCGCGCACATCGGCAATAAAACCGACTCCGCAAGCGTCCCGTTCCTCTACGAGCCATGGGGGACCCCAATAGGGATCGATTTGGTGTATATTGTCGGTTTTTAGGTTATTTTGTTGCGCCATAGAAGTTATCCTTAGGGTCGTTGTCTAGAAGGGTGGGATAGTTGGTCTGCTGAAAGGGTCAATCTAGAATAGAATTTTTTTTGATCTTGCCGTTTCGATTGTCGCTGATTTTTCCTAATTTTTGCCTGTTGCCATCTTTATCTTGGCCGGTCTGAGGAATCACAGGTGATCTACCATGATATAGTAGCTCTTAGGAATTGTCATCGAAAATCTCCTAGGCAGGATGGGGGTGAAACATCCTTCTAGGTGCTTATTTTGACAGAATATTGTCGGATTATAAATATTATTGAGGCAATGGGGTCAAATTCAGGACAAAACTTTAGCTAAAGAGGCAGGTAAATCGGCTAATTTTTCTACTACTGTCACCCCAGCTTCTTGAAAATGACGTAAGCTATCTTTTCTGGTATTCTTAGCGGCAACAGAGTAGGAAAGTTGGTTAGAAATAATTGTTTCTGTATCGCCGAAATTGGTTTCAATCGCTGCATTTAATCCCACAAGATAGGCAATCACTGGTTTTTCGATCGCCGAGGCAATATATTTGGCTGCCTCGATTTCGGCCTTTCCCCCCACCTGACTGACGAGGAGAATTGCCTCGGTATTTTCATCTTCCTCAAAAACCTGCAACCATTGGGACAAATTGGAGCCAATAATGCCGTCAGTACCCAAATTTACCGCCATAGATTCACCATACCCCGCTGCTGTTAAAGTTTTCGCCACTTCATCCCCTATGCGATCGCCGCGGGTGATCAGACCGATTGTCCCCGATTGATAAAAATTCGGTTCACAAATACCCAACCAAAGATAATTGGGAATAATCACACCCTGGCTGCCGGGGCCGAGAATTAATGTCCCAGTGGTACTAGCTATCTTTAATAATTCCACCAGATCCAAGGGGGGAACTCCGGGGGTGACGATAATTAATTGGGGAATGGCTGCTGCGATCGCTTCTAAGGCCGCATCTAGGACTTGATTGGGGGGGACTAAAATTAAACTGGTTTGGATTTCTCCGGCTTCAGCAACGGCCTCGGCCACTAGATCAAACACTGGTATCTCTGCGATTATCTCACCACTGCAGCCACTAGCCACCCCCGCTACTAAACAGGTTCCCTGAGCTTTCAATCGTGCCGCATAATATTTGCCTAGGGGTCGATCGATCCCTTGCATAATTATCTGATCTTTATCTGTCCATTTCATATATTAAGTGTTGGGAGTTGTTTCAGTAAACAGTAAACAGTAAACAGTAATCAGTGAGACACTGTTGATGGGAGTTTTTTTCAGTGGTCAGTAAACAGTAAACAGTAATCAGGTTCTGAAGGCAAGAGTCACTCATGCAAGAGGCAAAAGAAAGAATCTGGCAATTCTCCCACCTAAAAAGAAGGTTAGAAACTAAGCACATCAAAGCTTTTAGCTTAACCAATTAGGTTTTAGATTCGGCCCTTGTGAACTGAAAACTCACATCTGATGACTGATGACTGATATACTTTAGGCGTTCATAATCTGAGATTTATTAAACTTCTGAAATCCTAGATTTAGCAAGGAATCCAGTTCTTTTTTAGGTTTCAGATAGGCATCATTCAGACATTCATAAATAGCTTAAGAAAAGTCGGAAAAGTTTTCATAATATTTACCATATAAACATTTCTTTTTGACCAATTTACCCAGGCTTTTAATTAAATTTAGATTAGACAATAAGACGGCAGATAGAGTAACTATATTGACAAAAAAAGAGCCAATTGCTCAACAATTTTACATTTTTGATAGCGGGCATTATCTAATACGAGAGTGATGGGAATAGTTAGTCCTAAAGCAGCTATTTTTTTAAGAAGTTCACAGACTTGAGTTGCTGTAATATAAGTGTCATATGTTACCATAATAACTTCATGAGTTATCGCATTTAATGCTCCTCAAACATTAAAGCGTTTACGCCCGCTCGGTGACTTAACGAAAAGTCTCTCAAAACACCAAACAAAACCGAGAAAAGCTCCCATAACAAAGTGAGCCGCATCAAAAAAAAACAGCCCTTTTTCCTTCTTTAGCCTGATTTAGTCTGGGTTCTAGTTTTTTTTCTTTGTAGTCTTCTTGTTCATCCCGGTCAGCTTTAGAAGGAAGAGAACCTACTTTTAAACATTTCATTCCCATTGATTTTAAGAATTTCCTCACTTGGGTGGGACTTCTTTTTATTCCTGTCAATTCTTCTATTCTGTATACAGCTTCATTTATTGTGGCTGGTGGATTTTTC